>NZ_JBTZSU010000033.1:0-48885 GCF_054890965.1 Arthrobacter sp. C152 | reverse complement strand
CGCCTTCGACGACGAAGCGGAAGGCGTTCTGGGAGTGCCGGTGCTCCGGGGCGGTCTCGCGGCCGCCCAGGTACTGGATCGCCGCCCACAGCGTGGGGGTGGCGTACGGGGTGCCGGCCAGGCCCGGGTTCGCCAAAGCGATGGCGCGGCGTTCCCCGCCGCGGCCCACAGGAACCAGGTCCCCGGCGCGGGCGGCCAGCGGGTACAGGTCCTCCCACCGCCACACATGCGGGACCGCCTTCGGGGAGGGGACCGTGGGCATCAGGTCCGCGATCTCCGTCCACAGCGGAATCAGGTTCTCTTTATCGAAATCCCGGTACAGCTGCTCCAGTTGGGCAGCCTCCTCCGGCGTGGGCTCGGGAACGTGGTGTTCCTGCGCCACGGATTCGTGCGTTTGGTTTTCAGCGCTGATCGACACTGGCCTTCTCCTTGCGTGCGGACTGACTGCGACGTGCTTTCGACACTAAGGAGTTTGGGGTGTGATCCCGAGCATATTCTGTAGAGCAGAAAAGCGGAGTTTATTCGGGGATGGGTGGTGCCTCGCGGTCCACCGGATTGGCGGCGATGTCCAGCTCGAGCTGCCGCCGGGTTTCCATCATGACGCCCACCAGCCCGGCGTCGAACAGCTTCCGGAACCTGGCCACCGGCGTGGCCACGCTCAAGGCGCCCACCACCATGCCCTTGCCGTTGTGCAGCGCCATCCCGAAGGCGCTGATGCCCTCTTCGGTTCCTTCGAAGTTGGCGGCGAAACCATTGGCGCGCACGGACTCCAGCTCGCGCAGGAACGCCGGGTACTCGGCGTCGGGAATGTAGTCGCCGGCCAGTTCCGCGTTGGGGCTGCGGAACAGCTGCTCCAGGACGGCAGGATCCAGTTCAGCGAGGATGGCTTTGCCGCCCGAGGCCCTGTGTGCGGGCAGCAGCGTCCCCTGGCGGTCGCCCACCCGCAGGATGTTGGTGCTCTCTACGGTGTCCAGGAACCGGACCTTGGTGCCTACCCGGATCATCAGGTTGACGGTCTCGTTGGTGCGGGCGCACAGCAGTTCCATATGCGGGCGGGCGATGTCCCGCAGCTGCCGGGTCCAGCTGAAGCCGGCCGGTCCAGCACCCATCGCCGGGCCGGGGACGTACCGGCGGGTTTCGTCCTGGACGGCGAACCCGCGGTACACCAGCATCGCCAGGAGCCGGTGCGCCGTGGAGGGGGCCACGCCGAGTTCCTTCGCCGCGTCCTTGAGCCGCAGGCTGCCGACGTCCCGGAGGAGCTGGAGCAGCTGCAGGGCGTTGTCCACCGCTTCAATGGAGTAGGTGGGCTTCCGCCGGGCCGGAAGATTCTGCATGACAGAATCTTATGGGCGCAGCGCGGGGGATGCCAGCACAGTTGGTGGCATGAATCACACAACATCCGCTGCAGCGCCGCAGCGCCCGGCCGCCCCTTCGCCGGGTGCCGGCCGTTCCGGGTTTCCCCGGCGTTCCGTGCTGGCCGTCCTGGTGTGCTGGCTCCTGGTCGTGTTCGACGGCTACGACCTGATTGTCTACGGCACCGTCCAGGGCCCGCTCATCAGCGACACCGGCTGGGGCCTGACCAAGGCCACGGCGGGAACCATCGGGTCGATGGCCTTCGTCGGCATGATGATCGGCGCGGTCTTCGCCGGCCGGATGTCCGACACCTGGGGCCGCCGCCGCACCATCATCGGTTGCGCCGTTGTCTTTTCCGTTTTCACCATCCTCTGCGCTTTCGCTCCCAACGCTCCGGTCTTCGGCGTGCTGAGGCTGCTGGCCGGCGTCGGCCTGGGCGGCCTGGTGCCCTCGGCCAACGCCCTGGTGGCCGAACTGGTCCCTGACAAGTGGCGGTCCACCATCGCCACGCTCATGATGTCCGGCGTTCCCATCGGCGGTTCCATCGCCGCGCTGGTGGGCATCCCGCTGATTCCGGCGTTCGGCTGGCCGGTGATGTTCCTTGTCGCCGTGCTGGCACTGGTGGTGGTGGTCCCGCTGGGCCTGCGCTACCTGCCGGAAACGCTGCCCTCCGAGGATGCCGGGGACTCCGTGCACTCCGGCAGTGCTGCCAAGGAACCCGTGGGGTTCAGGTCACTGCTGCGTGCCCCGTTCGTCGGTGTCAGCGTCCTGTTCGCCGTCGCCACCCTGGTAACCCTCTTCGCCTGGTACGGGCTGGGAACCTGGCTGCCCAACCTCATGCAGCTGGCCGGCTACAACCTGGGTTCGGCCCTCACCTTCGCCCTGGCCCTCAACCTCGGTGCCGTGGCCGGGTCGGTGCTCACCGCCTGGGCCGGCACCAGGTTCGGTCCCATCCCCACAGCCATCGCGGCAGCGGCCGTGGCCGCCGTCGGATTGCTGGTCCTGGTGACCGGGCCGCCCGTCGCCGTCGTCTACCTCATGCTGGTGCTCGCCGGCGTGGGAACACACGGCACCCAGTGCCTGATCATTGCCGCCGTGGCCAGCCACTACCCGGCACACCTTCGCGGCACCGCCCTGGGCTGGGCGCTGGGCGTGGGCCGGATCGGGGCGGTCGCCGCCCCGCAGGCCGGCGGGCTCCTGCTCGCCGCGGGCCTGGGCGTCAATTCGAACTTCCTGGCCTTCGCCGGAGCAGCGGCCGCGGCGGCCGTCCTGATCGCCGCCGTCGGCACCAAAATCAAGAAATCACCAGCAGTAGGAGTTTCCAATGTCTAACGTCAAAGAGTCCACCGATGTCCTCGTGGTGGGTGGCGGCATGGCCGGGCTCGCCGGGGCGCTGGCCCTGCGCGAAAACGGCGCGGACGTCACGCTCGTGGAGGTTGCACCGGCCTTCGGCGAAGTGGGAGCCGGCCTGCAGATGGCACCCAACGCCTCCCGGGTCCTCAAGCGCTGGGGCCTGCTGGAGAAGGCCCTGGAAATCGGCGTCCAGCCCAAGCACCTGGTGTTCCGCGACGCGGTCACCGGGGAGGAACTGACGCGGCAGACCCTGGGCGGCGAGTTCGAGGACCGCTACGGCGCCCCCTACGTGGTGATCCACCGCAGTGACCTGCACCGGATCCTGCTGGAGGCCTGCCAGGCGGCCGGCGTCACCTTGGTCAACGACGTCCTGGTGCAGAAGGTGGAAACCGGCGGCGACCGGGCACGGGCCTACAGCGCCAAGGGCGAGGTGTTCGAAGCCGACGCCATCCTGGCCGCGGACGGCCTGAAGTCCACCCTCCGCGGCACCGTTGCCAACGACGGTCCGGTCAACTCGGCGTACGTGGCCTACCGCGGCACCGTGCCGATCACCCCGGAAACCCCGGCCGCCGACCTGGAGGACGTCATTGTCTACCTCGGCCCCAACTGCCACCTGGTGCAGTACCCCCTGCGCAAGGGCGAGCTGCTGAACACGGTGGCGGTGTTCAAGTCCGCCTCCTTCGAGCGCGGCGAGGAGCAGTACGGCGGCGTGGACGAACTCCAGGCCGCCTACGCGGACTGCGTCCCGGCGGTGCAGGAAGCCCTGAAGAACCTGGCCACCGGCATCCGCTGGCCCATGTACGACCGCAACCCGATCGAGAACTGGGTGGCCGGCCGGATGGCCCTGATCGGCGACGCCGCGCACCCGATGCTGCAGTACCTGGCCCAGGGTGCGTGCCAGGCGCTGGAGGACGCCGCCGTGCTGCAGGACGCCACGCAGGGCCTGGTCTTCACCGATGAGGGCGTCAACCCCGGGGCCTGGGAAGCCGCGTTCAGCGAGTTCAACGGCGCCCGCGCCGCCCGGACCGCCCGCGTCCAGAGGACCGCCCGCGTCTGGGGCGAGTCCTGGCACGTGGACGGCGTAGCCCGCGTGCTGCGGAACATGCTCTTCAAGAGCCGCGGCGACAACAACTTCCAGTACAACGACTGGCTGTACGGCCGCAACGAGCCCGGCGTTCCCGCCGAGGTTCCGGCCGGAGCCAAGCTCGTGGAAGCCTAAGCACCGCTATCCAAGGCGGGCGTACGACGGCGGGTGGCTCCCGCCGTCGTACGCCCGCCTTTTTTCGGGCTGGGTGGGGGACGAGCCCCCATCCATTGCTACCCACCGGCACCCTAACCTCGCAAGCCCGGCAAGGGAACCCTGCGGTGTGGGCCCACGTAACTGCCGTTTTGGCGCTTCAAAACGGCAGTTATGGAGCAATCGATGAGGACCGGAGTGCCCTGCAGGTCCTAATCAGGCCGGCGCCGGGCCCGTGGACTCCCGGATGGTCAGATGGGTGGGCATGACGGCCAGCTGCCGGCTGGCGCTTCCGGAGAGCGGGTTGAGCTGTGCCAGGAGCATGGACACGGCTACCCTGCCGGCCTGCTCAATGGGGCTGGAGATGGTGGTCAGCGGCGGATTGCAGAAGTCGGCGCCGAAGATGTCGTCCGAGCCGATGATGCTGATGTCCTCGGGAACCCGGATGCCGCGGGCCTTGAACCGCTGGAGCATCCCGATGGCCAGCAGGTCGTTGAACACGATGCACGCCGTGGCGCCGGTCCGGACGGCGGCGTCCGCCGCCGCGGCGCCCGACGTCGTCTTCGGCGTATAGGGGCCGATCCGGTGCACCTCCATGCCGCGCTTGGATGCATCCTCCTCGAAGACCTTCCAGCGCATCTGGTTGGACCACGACGTGGGTGGCCCGGCGACATAGCAGACCTTGTGGTGCCCCAGCGAGGCCAGGTGCTCCAGGGCCTGGACGATGGCGGAGGGCGTATCGATCATCACTGTGGGGGCGCTGGTGGACGCGCGGTTGAACGTCACCAGGGGCTGGGACTGCGATACCTCCGCCAGCTGCGCGTCCGTCAGTCGTGAGGCGGCCAGGATGAAGCCGTCGGCGGACTTGCGCATCTTGTGCAGCGCGTCCAGTTCCATCTCACTGGACTCCTCGGTATCGACCAGGAGCTGGGTGACGCCCGCGGCCTTGAGCTGGTGCTGGGTGCCGCGGATGATGTCGAAGTAGAACGGATTGGTGATGTCGGGCACCAGTACGGCCACGGCATTGGTTCGCCCGGAACTCAATCCGCGGGCCTGGGAGCTGGGCACGTAGTTCAGTTGGGCCGCCGCCTCCTCGATCCGTGCCCTGGTGCGCGCGTTCACCCGGTCCGGCTTCGACAGGGCGCGCGAGACCGTCGACGTCGCCACCCCGGCCAGTTCCGCCACATCCCGGATGGTCGGCTGGCGCTCCTGCTGGGCGCTGCCGCCGGCCGCGCCCCCGGCGCGGGCCTTGGTGGTTGGGTCTGCCATGGCTGCGGGCCTTTCCTCGCGTGGCCGGATAAATCCCGGATCC
This sequence comes from Arthrobacter sp. C152, assembly GCF_054890965.1. Taxonomy (NCBI): domain Bacteria; kingdom Bacillati; phylum Actinomycetota; class Actinomycetes; order Micrococcales; family Micrococcaceae; genus Arthrobacter; species Arthrobacter sp. C152. The sequence continues at coordinate 43,630 of NZ_JBTZSU010000033.1, read as the reverse complement.
AGGGTGCACTGCTGCACGGTCCCGGTTCCGGTGCATCCATCTGAGCACCAATGGCAACTTTTGGCAACCGCTTGCCACATGCTTGCCACCTTCCTAGACTGGCTTTCGAGTCGCCTGCAGTGATGTCCGCCACACGATGGATGTGGCCATGTGGGTGTCCTAGAGGAGAGAAACAATGAGGTTTAAATCGACTACTGGGCTTGCGGCGATTGTCACGGCTGCAGCGCTCGCCTTGACCGGTTGCGGATCGGGCTCCGGAAACAGCGGAGGCTCTACCGGCTCGGACGGCAAAGTGGACGGCACCGGCAAGACCCTCAACGTCCTGGTCGGCGTCCTGAGCCAGTACCCGGAACAGCAGAAGCAGTGGCAGAGCGACATTGCCGCCAAGTTCAAGGCCGAAACGGGCGCCGATGTGAAGTTCGAAACCTTCGCCTCCGCCAACGATGAACTCACCCGGATCCAGACCTCCGTGGTGTCCGGCCAGGGCCCGGACATCTACGGGCTCGGCACCACGTTCACCCCCACCGCGTATGCCACCAAGGCGTTCGTCACCCTCTCGGACGACGACTGGAAGAAGGTGGGCGGCAAGGACCGGTTCAACCAGGCAGCCCTGGGCATCTCTGGACCGGACAAGGACCACCAGGCGGGCATCCCCTTCGTCAGCCGTCCCTTCGTGATGGCCTATAACAAGGACCTGCTCGCCGCCGCCGGCATCGACAAGCCCGCCACCAGCTGGGACGAACTGGCAGCCCAGGCCAAGAAGCTGACCAGCGGTGACACCTACGGCATCGCCACCGGCTACAAGGACAACTACGACCCCTGGAAGTTCATCTGGGCCATGTCCGTCCAGGCTGGCAACCCGCTGGTTGACGGCAACAAGCTGAAGATGGATGACCCCACCGTCAAGAAGGCCTACGAGACCTACTTCGGCTGGCTGACCAACGACAAAGTTGTTGACCCCGCATCTGTTGGCTGGAGCAACAGCAACGCCGTGGCCGCCTTCGCCAGCGGCAAGGCCGGTTACCTGATGATGACCACTTCCAGCTCCATCCCCACGCTGGACAAGTCGGCAGTCGCCGGCAAGTACGAATACACCCTGATGCCCACGATCGCCCCGGGCGAAACCCAGTCCAAGTCCGACACTGACGCAGCCAGCATCCTTTCCGGCGACAACCTGGTGGTGGCTGACTACTCCAAGCAGAAGGACCTCGCCTTCGCCTACATCAAGCTGATCACCTCCAAGGAAGAGCAGCTGAACTACCAGAAGACCTTCGGTGACCTGCCCGCCAACGCCGAAGCCCTTGCCAGCCTCACCGACGCCAAGCTCAAGCCGCTGGCTGATGCGGCCGCCAAGTCCAAGGCCACGCCGTTCACCGGGGCCTGGGGCGACATCCAGCTCGGACTCCTCAACGTCACCGTCCAGTCCGTTCCGGACCTGGCCGCCGGCAAGGTGGACGAATCCGCACTCGAATCAAGGATCAAGGACGCCCAGAACAAGGGCCAGGCTTCCCTGGACCGGGCCTCCAAAGGATAAGTTCTGATGTCAACCGACGCCTCACATGAAGTCCGGCCTGCGGTGGATACCGCCGCAGGCCGGGTGCCCCGGAAAACCGACGACGCCGGGCAGCAGCCCGGAAACAACGGCGGCCTCCGCCGCAAGGGCCTGAGCGAACGCAACCGCCCGCTCTGGATGCTCATCCCCGGCGGGGTCCTGATGATTATCATCATCGTGGTCCCGCTCCTGCTGGGCATCTACATGTCAGTCCTCAACCTGGACCAGTACACGCTCCGCAAATGGATCAGTGCACCACTCATCGGGGTGGAGAACTTCGTTGAAGCGGTCACCGATTCCCCGCTGCTGCACGCCGTCTGGCTGAGCGTCAGCTACTCGCTGCTGGCCATGGTGGTCACGCTGCCGCTGGGCATCGCAGCCGCGGTGGCAACGCAGAACGCGTTCAAGGGCCGGGCAGTGATCCGCTCGATCTTCCTGATCCCGTATGTCCTGCCCTCCTTCGTGGTGGCAACGGTCTGGCGGACCATGCTCCAGCCCGGCGGCATCGTCGATGAAGCCCTGGGCACGGTCGGGATCCACGTGGGGCTGTGGCTCAACGGGCCGCAGACCTTCTGGACGCTGGTCCTGGTCCAGATCTGGGCCTCCTGGCCGTTCATCTACCTGCTGGCGCTGTCCGGCCTGCAGTCCGTGGACCACGAGGTGCACGAAGCATCGGCACTCGACGGCGCACTGTGGTGGAACAAGCTCCGGTACGTGGTCTTCCCCTACCTGAAGGGTCCGCTGTCGCTCGCCTTCCTGATCGGCATGCTGCACCACATCAACAACTTCACCCTCCCGTTCGTGCTGTTCGGCGTCCCGGCCCCGGCCGACGTCGAAGTCCTGCCCATCCTGACCTACGTGACCAGCTTCCAGAGCTTCCGCTTCGGGCTGAGCGCGGCGATGGCCTTCATCTCCCTGGTGCTCATCGCCATCCCGCTGTTCGTCTACCTCCGCGCCGTGAAGCTTGACGACGCCGAAACACCAGGAGCCAAGAAATGAGCACCACCACAGCCGTCCGGCGCGGTGCGGCCACCACGGAGATTCCGCGCCCGGGCTCACACCGCCAGCACGAGGTGCTCCGGCTCCTTCCGACCCCCCTGCTGGTCTTCATCCTGGTGTTCCTGGGCGTCCTGGTCCTCACTCCCGTGCTGTACATCTTCCTGGCCTCGGTGAACTCGGACATCGGTGTGGCCAACGGCGAGTTCTGGCCGTCCTCGGTCACGTTCGAGAACTACTCGAAGATCTGGACCAGCGTGGGCCTGGCCACCGGCCTGACCAACAGCGTCCTGGTGGCCGGCGCAACAGCCGTGGTTTCCGCGGCGCTGTCCGTGTCCACCGCATTCGTCCTGGTCCGCTACAGCTTCCGGGGAAGGCTGACCATCCTGCGCGGCCTCCTGGCACTGCAGTCCGTTCCCGGAACCCTGATGGTGCTGCCGGTGTTCGTCCTGTTCTCCTCGGCCGCAACGTACCTGGGCATCCAGGTCATCGGAACCCAGTGGGGCCTGTTCGTGACCTACCTGACCTTCGCGATGCCGTTCTCCACCTGGGTGATGGTCACCTACCTGCGCGGACTTCCCAAGGAACTGGAAGAGGCGGCAAGGATCGACGGCGCATCCAACCTCGGAGTGCTCTTCCGCATCATCCTGCCGCTGAGCTGGCCCGGCATCGTTGTCTCCGGCATCTTCGCGTTCCTGCTCGGCTGGAACGACGTGCTGTTCGCCTCGGTGATGACGCGCCCCGAAAGCCAGACCGCCGCCGTCGCACTCCAAATCTTCGGTGCCTCCCAGGAAGGCGGCGCCATTCCCTACTACGGCCAGATGATGGCGGCGGCGCTGGTGTGCGCCGCGCCGGTGGTCATTCTCTACCTGATTTTCCAGCGTTACCTAGTAGGCGGGCTGACCGCCGGAGGAGTTAAATAACCATGGTTTCGACCACCCAGGTCACCTGGCAGCTGTCAGGCTTCGGCGACGAGATCGACGACGACCCCGCAGTCCAGATCGCCGTGCTGCAGGCCCTTGGCGCCAACCACATCGAAGTCCGCAGCGCGTGGGGGACCAACATCGTGGACCTCAGCGACGAACAGCTCCAGGCCCTCGCCGCCCTGCTCGCAGAGAAGGAAATGAAGGTCTCGGCCATCGCGTCGCCCATCGGAAAGGTGGACGTCAGCCTCCCGGTGGAGCATGAGGTGGAGCGCCTGCGCCGTGCGGTCAACGCCGCCAAGGTCCTGGACGCCCGGTACATCCGCATCTTCTCCTTCTACTACGGCGAATCGGTGCCGGTGGAGAGCATCCGCGATGCAGTCATCGAGCGCATGCGGGCCATGGCCGACGTTGCCGAGGAAGCCGGCGTGATCCTGCTGCACGAGAACGAAAAGGACATCTTCGGCGACACCCCGGACCGCGTCCTCGACATCATCGAGACCGTCAACTCGCCGGCCCTCAAGGTCGCCTGGGATGCCGCCAACTTCGTCCAGGTGGGAGTAAAGCCGTTCGACGAGGGCTACGCCAAGCTCCGGCCGCACCTGGAATACCTCCAGGTCAAGGACGCGCTCTTCTCCAACGGCCACGTAACCCCAGCCGGTGAAGGCGACGGGGACGTCCTCAAGACCGTGGAGGCCCTCAAAGCCGACGGCTACGAGGGATTCGCTTCCCTGGAGCCGCACCTGGCCGGCGCCCACGGCCTGGGCGGGTTCTCCGGCCCCACCGCGTTCGGCATCGCGGCACGCGCCTTCGCAAAAGTCACCGCAGAAGCAGGAGTCCAGACCGCATGAGCACCCTGAACGTCGCCATCACCGGATGCGGGACCATCGGCCGCACCCACGCCGTTGCCCTCCGTGAATTCCCCGAGGTCCGCATCGTTGCCCTCATCGACGCCATCCCGGCGGCTGCCGAGGCGCTCGCCGACTTCATCGAACAGCACGGCGGTCCACGGCCTGCGCTGTACACTACCCAGGCGGAAGCGTTCGCGGCCGAGGACATCCACCTCGTGGCCCTCGCCACCCCCAGCGGCCTCCACATCCAGCAGAGCCTGGAGGTGCTCGCGGCCGGGAAGCACGTGGTGATCGAAAAGCCCCTCGACGTGGACCTCAGCCGGGCCCAGGAAATCGAGGCCGCCGCCAAGGAGGCCGCCGGCAAGGGCATCGTCGCCTCGGTCATCAGCCAGCACCGGTTCGACCAGTCCAGCGTCGCCGTCTCGAAGGCGATCGCCGCCGGCCGCTTCGGCAAGCTGACGTCGGCCATCGCCTCCGTGGCCTGGTGGCGCAGCCAGGGGTACTACGACTCCGGCGACTGGCGCGGCACCTGGGCCATGGACGGCGGCGGCTCGCTGATGAACCAGGGCGTCCACACCGTGGACCTCCTCCTGTGGTTCATGGGCCGCCCGGTGGAGATCTTCGCGCACACCGCACGGCTCGCGCACGAACGCATCGAGGTGGAGGACACGGCGGTAGCCACCGTCACCTTCGAGAACGGCGGCCTGGCAGTCCTGCACGCCACCACCGCCGCGTACCCGGGCCTGACCGTCCGCGTCCAGCTGATGGGCTCCGAAGGTTCGGCAGTGGTGGACAACGACCGCCTGCAGTACTTCCACAGCAGCGATGCCGGCGGCGAGTCCGCGGACATGGGCCTGCAGGGCGGCGGCAACCAGGCGGACGGGGAACTGGCGAAGTACCCGGAGGAGGACTACAAGGCGGCGGATCCCACCGTCTACCCTGCCGGCCACGTCCGGCAGTACCGGGACATCCTGGCCGCCGTTGCCGGGGGAACACAGCCCGGCGTCACGGTCAGCGACGCCGTCAACGCCCTCGCCGCGGTGCGTTCCGTCTACGTCTCGGCCACCCTGGGCCAGCCCGTCCTCTTCGAGGACGTCCTCGCCGGCAAGTACAACGATCTCGAAGTCCGCACCGGCAGCACACCGGCAGAAAGCGCCTGAATCGATGAAGTTCTCAGTATTCACAGCATCAACCCCCGAATGGACCCCCGAAGAGGCAGTGCAGCAGCTCGCCGCGCAGGGCTGGGACGGCGTCGAATGGCGCATCACCGACCAGGTCGACGCGCCGCAGCCGGGCTTCTGGGCCGGCAACAAGGCCACGGTTCCGCTCACCGGCATGGAAGGGCACCTGGACCGGATCGCCGCCATTACCCGTGAAGCCGGACTGGAGTTCTCCGGGGTGGGCGGGTACGCGCGGTGCGACAACCACGCGGACGTGGACCGGATGCTTGCCGCGACCGCCAAACTTGGAGCCGGCCAGGTGCGGGTGACCACGCCTCCGCTGGGAACCGCTGCATGGGGCAACGAACCGGCCAGCGGCACGCCCTACCCGGAGCTCTTCGACGCCGCCCGCCGGGACTTCGAGTGGATCGCCGACCGGGCCGCCCACCATGGCGTGAAGGCGCTCGTGGAACTGCACCACCGCACCATCACCGCGTCGGCATCCTCCGCGCGCCGCCTCCTCGAGGGGCTGGATCCCCGGCACGTGGGAGTCATCCACGACCTCGGCAACCTGCTGATCGAAGGCCAGGAGGACTACCTTCCCGCGTTCGAACTCCTGGGCGACTACCTGGCCCACGTGCACGTCAAGAACGCGGTCTGGGTCAACAGTGGCGAATCCGACGAATCCGGCGCAGCCATCTACCGGAACGAATGGGCGCCGCTGCGCTCGGGCCAGGGAAGCGTGCTGGAGTACTTCAGGGCGCTCGCCGCGTTCGGCTACGACGGTTGGGTGACCGTGGAGGACTTCTCCACCGAGCTCCCGCTGGCGGACCGGACGGCTGACAACCTGGACTACCTCCGATCCACGGCGGCCCTGGCAGGGCTCTCCGTCCCGGCCGGGAGGCGTTGAACCATGGGACAGCCGATAGCGGACCACCCGGACCGGCTCCTTCCGGCCGATCCCGGGGTCCGCGGGATAGCCCGTTCGCTGTTTTCCCGGGTGGAGGGGCTGCCCATTATCTCTCCGCACGGGCACGTTGACGCCGCGGTCATCGAGCAGAACACTCCCTTTCCCGACCCGGCAGCACTGCTGGTCACACCCGACCATTACGTCACCCGGCTGATCCACGCGGGCGGGGTGCCCATGGACCAGCTGGGCCTGGGCAGCGAGCCCGCCGATTCACGGCAGGTGTGGCACCGTTTCTGCGAGGCGTGGCCGCACTTCGAGGGAACCGCGTCCGGGTACTGGATCCGGCAGGAGTTCGCGCACGTCTTCGGCCTTGCGGAGGAGCCGTCCGCGGACAATGCGGACCGGCTCTACGATGCGCTGCAGGCCAAACTGTCGGAGCCGGGGTTCCGGCCGCGGGAGCTGTTCAAGGAGTTCAACATCGAGGTGCTGGCCACCACCGATGACCCGCTGGACTCACTGGACAGCCATGCCGCGCTCCAGGCGGACCCGTCCTTTCCCGGCAGGGTGCTGCCCACCTTCCGGCCGGACCAGTACCTGAACATGGCACATCCGGCCTGGCAGGACAACGTGGAGCGCCTGATCGGCGCGGCCGGGGACGGCGCCTCAGGCTACGCGGGCTACATCCGTGCGCTGGAGGCGCGCCGGCGGCATTTCGTGGACCGCGGCGCGGTCTCGGCTGACCACGGCGTCTTCACCCCGGCCACGCTGAAGCTGGACGACGGCGAGGCGGAGCGGCTTTTTGAGCGTGGCAGGACGGGCCAGGCGACTGCTGCGGACCGGGACGCCTTCGAGGCGCACATGATCTACCAGATGGCCCGGATGTCGGTGGAGGACGGGTTGGTCATGACCATCCACCCGGGCTCGTTCCGCAACCACCACGCGCCCACCTTCGAGGCCTTCGGCGCAGACACCGGCCACGACATTCCGGTGGCGGTCAACTACACCGAGGCCGTCCGCCCGCTGCTGCAGGACTTCGGCACGGCCAAGGACTTCCACCTGGTCCTGTTCACCCTCGATGAGACGGTGTTCTCCCGGGAGCTGGCGCCGCTGGCCGGCTTCTACCCGTCCGTCTACCTCGGCGCCCCGTGGTGGTTCCTCGACGCACCGGACGCCATGCTGCGCTTCCGTTCGGCGGTCACGGAGACGGCAGGATTCTCCCGGTCCTCCGGCTTCATCGACGACACCCGGGCGTTCTGCTCCATCCCGGCCCGGCATGACACGTCCCGCCGGATTGAGGCTTCGTTCCTGGCGCGGCTGGTGGCGGAGCACCGGATCACGGAGGAGCGGGCGCACGAACTGATCGTGGACATCGTGGACGCGTCCCCGCGGCGAGTGTTCAAGCTGTGAATGACATCCCCGGGCTGGACCGGAAACTGAAGCCGCTGCCGAAGCCGCCGGTGCGGATCGTGCACCTTGGCCTGGGCGCGTTCCACCGCTCCCACCAGGCCTGGTACACCCAGCATGCCGGTGACGCGGCGGAGTGGGGGATCGCGGCGTTCACCGGCCGCCGCCCGGATGCCGCGGAGGCGCTGTCCGCCCAGGATTGCCTTTACACGCTGGTGGAGCGATCGGCGGACGGAGACGGCTTTGAAGTCATCGGCAGCATCGTCGAGGCGGTGGACGGCGCCGATACCGACCGGCTGTGCGGGCTGGTGGCTGCCAAGGACACCGCGATCGTTACGCTGACCATCACCGAGGCAGCCTACGGGCTGGCGGCGGATGGAACGTTCGACGCCGACGCGCCGGTTGTGGCGGATGACCTCCGTGCGCTGTCGGCAGCGGCGTCCGGGGGAGCGGGCACGCCCGCAACCCCGCTCGGCCGCCTGGTGCTGGCCCTCGCCCGGCGGCGCGACAGCGGCGCGGGACCGATCGCCGTCGTCAGCTGCGACAACCTCTCGGCCAACGGCGAGGTGGCGCGCCGCGCCGTGCTGGGCCTGGCATCCGCCTGGGGTGCGGACCTGGCGGAGTGGATCGGGGCGAACGTCAGCTTCGTCAGCACCTCGGTGGACCGGATCACGCCGCGGACCACGGACGCGGACATCGCCGAAGTCGCCGACCAATGCGGCTACCGTGACAGTTCTCCGGTGGTGGCCGAACCGTTCCGGAACTGGGTGCTCAGCGGTGGTTTCCCCGCCGGAAGGCCTCGCTGGGAAGATGCGGGCGCCGTCGTCGTGGACGATATTGAACCCTATGAGAACCGCAAGCTGTGGCTCCTGAACGGTGCCCACTCCATGCTGGCGTATGCGGGGCAGCTCCGCGGCCATGCCACGGTGGCCGACGCCCTGGCGGACCCGGCCTGCCGGAAGGCCGTGGAGGATTTCTGGGACGAGGCAGCCCGGCACCTGCCCGGTGAGGAACTGGACGTTCCGGCGTACCGGCAGGCGCTGCTTGAACGCTTCGGCAACGCCCGGATCGCCCATCGGCTGGCCCAGATCGCGGCGGATGCCACCACCAAGCTGCGGATGCGCGCGGTACCGGCATTGACCGCGGAACGGGCGGCCGGGCGCAGCGGTGCCGGCAGCGCGCTGATGATCGCCGCCTGGATCGACTATGCCGGCGCCACCGGCGACTTCCAGGACCCGCTCGCCACCTCGATCCGCGACGCGAATACGCTGGAGGGCAAGGACAGGGTGGAAGCCCTGCTCCGGCTGGTCAGCGCCGGCCTCGCCGATGACCCGGACATTGTTGCCCTGGTCCACGGGCTCCGTGGCTCGTTCGCAGCCAAAACCGCCGCCCCCGCACCTCTTTAGTCCCCGTTTTTACGTCCGGAAGGAACAGTTTCTCCCATGAAAATCATTGCCGCCGATGTGTTTGTGACCAGCCCGTCGCGGAACTTCGTCACGCTGCGGATCACCACCGAGGACGGTGTGACGGGTATCGGTGACGCCACCCTGAACGGCCGCGAGCTCGCCGTCGCCGCGTACCTGAAGGAGCACGTTGCGCAGCTGCTGATCGGCAAGGACCCGCACCGGATCGAGGACACCTGGCAGTTCCTGTACCGGTCCGCGTACTGGCGGCGTGGGCCCGTGACCATGGCGGCGATCGCCGCGGTGGACATGGCGTTGTGGGACATCAAGGGCAAGCTCGCCGGGATGCCGGTGTACCAGCTCCTCGGCGGCGCGTCACGGAACGGGCTGCGGGCGTACGGTCACGCTTCGGGCGCGGACATCCCGTCGCTGTTCGATTCGGTGCGCGAGCACCTGGAGCTCGGGTACAAGTCGATCCGGATCCAGACCGCCGTGCCCGGCATCAAGGCCGTCTACGGTGTGGCCGCGCAGGCGCAGGCGTCGGGGGAGCGGTACGACTACGAGCCCGCCGGACGCGGCGCGTTCCCGGTGGAGGAGGACTGGGACACCCGCGCGTACCTGCGGCACCTGCCCACCGTGTTCGAGGCGGTGCGGAACGAGTTCGGCCCGGAGATCCCGCTGTTGCACGATGGGCACCACCGGATGACCCCGATCCAGGCGGCGAAGCTGGGCAAGGCGCTGGAGCCGTATGACCTGTTCTGGCTGGAGGACTGCACCCCGGCCGAGAACCAGGAGGGCCTGCGCCTGGTCCGGCAGCACACCACCACGCCGCTGGCCATCGGTGAAATCTTCAACACCGTGTACGACTACCAGACCCTGATCAAGGAGCAGCTGATCGACTACGTCCGGGCCGCCTCCACCCATTTCGGTGGCATCAGCCCATTGAAGAAGGTCATGGACTTCGCCGCGCAGTACCAGATCAAGTCCGGGTTCCACGGCCCCACCGACATCTCCCCGGTCGGGTTCGCCGCGCAGCTGCACGTGGGCTTGGCGATCCACAACTACGGCATCCAGGAATACATGCAGCACTCCGACAAGACCAACGAGGTCTTCGAGCAGTCCATGACGTTCGTGGACGGCTACCTGCATCCGGGCAACAACCCGGGCCTCGGCGTCGACTTCAACGAAGAAGCTGCGGCGGCCTTCCCGTACCAGCAGGCGTACCTGCCCTACAACCGCCTGGTCGACGGTACCGTCCACGATTGGTAAGGCACGCGCAATGACCAAGCACCGCATCATCGTCATGGGGGTCTCCGGCTGCGGCAAGACCACCATCGGCGACCTCGTAGCCCGCGATCTCGGGGTCCCGTTCCTCGACGGCGACGCGCTCCACCCTGTGGAGAACGTCGCCAAAATGGCCGCCGGCACACCGCTGACGGACGAGGACCGCTGGCCCTGGCTCGCCGCCGTCGGCCGCGAACTGGCTGCCGCCGGGGACGGCGGACTGGTGCTTGCCTGCTCCGCGCTCAAGCGAAGCTACCGCGACGCCATCCGGGAGCAGGCGCCGGACACCATCTTCCTGCACCTCAACGGCAGCAAAGAGGTCCTGAAGGCACGCACCGAAGGCCGGACAGGGCACTTCATGCCGCCGGCGCTGCTGGACTCCCAGCTCGCCACGCTGGAACCGCTGCAGGAGGACGAGCGCGGGGTGGTGGTGGACATCGCCGCGCCCGTCGCCGACGTCGTGGCCGGGGCACTCAAGGGGATCGCCGCCGTCGTACATCCCGGCCCGGGCGTGTCCGTGCAAGGTGCCCGGCGCACCAGTGGGCGGCAGTTCGACGTCGACCTTGCCGCCGCTCCGTTCAACCTCGACGCCGGGGCGGTCGCCTGGGTGGAGGGCACGATTGGTGCCATGACGCTCGAGGAAAAGATCGGGCAGCTGTTCATCAACCACAACAACGACTACTCCCCGGAGTACCTCGACGGCGTGCTGGAGAACTTCCACGTGGGCGGCATGCGGTACCGTCCCGGGCCCTCGGCTGCGGTCCAGGAGCACATCCGGTATGCGCAGTCGAGGTCCCGGATTCCGCTGCTGATCGCTTCCAACCCGGAGATGGGCGGCGCCGGAAGCTGCGACGACGGCACGTTCGTGTGCACGCACCTGCAGTCGGGTTCGCACCCGGACAAGGGCATCGCGCGGCAGATGGGACGGGTGGCAGGCGTGGAGACGGCGGCGCTGGGCTGCAACTGGGCCTTTGCGCCGATCGTGGACATCCACTACAACTGGCGGAATACGGTCATTTCCACCCGGTCCTTCGGCAATACGCCGGAGGTGGTGGTGGAGCGTGCGAAGGAGTATTTCGACGGGATCAGCGAGTCTCCCACCGCCTGCGCCATCAAGCACTTCCCGGGCGACGGCGTCGACGAGCGCGACCAGCACGTGGTGACGTCCTACAACATGTTCTCCTATGACGAGTGGGACCGGACGTACGGGCACGTGTACCGGGAGATGATCGCGCACGGCGTGCAGTCCATCATGGTGGGACACATCGGTGCGCCCGAAGTATCCCGGCATTTCCGGCCGGGCATGTCCGACGCGGAGATTCTGCCGGCCACCCTGTCCCCGGAACTGCTGCAGGACCTGCTTCGCGGTGAACTCGGATTCAACGGGCTGGTGCTGACGGATGCGTCGCAGATGGTGGGCCTGACGCAGGCGTTGAAGCGCAGGGACCTGGTTCCCGCCACCATCGCGGCCGGCTGCGACATGTTCCTGTTCTTCCGCAACCCCGCCGAGGACTTTCAGTACATGCTGGACGGCTACAAGTCCGGCATCATCACCGAGCAGCGGCTCCATGACGCGCTGCGGCGGATCCTTGGGCTGAAGGCCTCGCTGGGGCTGCACCTGAAGCCCCTGGACGAACTCGTGCCGCCCGCCGGCGCGCTTGCCGTCATCGGGTCTGCGGAGCACCGCGCCGTTGCTGCTGAGATCGCGGACAAGACAGTGACGCTGGTCAAGGACACCGCCGGGAACCTGCCGATCACCCCGGAAACCCACCCGCGGGTGCGGCTGTACGGGATCTCCGGCGGTGCCGACTTCACCCGGGCCGACCCCCTGGCGTACCTGGACGTGGTGAAGGAGGAACTGGAGGCTGCCGGGTTCGAGGTGCACCTGTTCCGCACGGCGGAGCAGCGCGAGGCGGCGGGGGAGGCAGGCATGAACTTCATGAGGGTCCTGGCAGAGGAAGCCACCGGTGACTACGCGGAGAAGTACGATGCCGCATTTGTGTTTGCCAATGTCAAAGGCTTCGCGCAGGAGGCGGCCATCCGGATCAAGTGGTCCTCGCCAATGGCCGCGGAGATCCCGTGGTACGCCACCGAGGTGCCCACGGTGTTCGTGTCCCTGAACCAGCCGAACCACCTGATCGACGTGCCGATGATCAGGACAGCGGTCCACGCCCATGCCGGAACGCGGGAGGCCATCAGGGCTGCCGTGGAGAAGATCCAGGGCAAATCCGAATTCCAGGGGACGTTCAACGAGAACGTGTTCTGCGGGTCTTTCGACACGCGTCTTTAGGGGTGTTTACGGCAGGAGGCGCCACCGCAACAGCGGCGGCGCCTCCTGTGTGCTTCCGGCGTTACTAGGCGTCTTCACGCTCCGGGTTCTCCAGCCGGAAGAAGTTGGACTGGTTCCCGTCGGTCCGCTGTTCCTGATAGATGAAGTTGAGGCGGCGGTCGTCGAAGGTCTTGAACCATTCCTCCCAGCTGACTTCGCGCAGGTTGGCGTCCTTGTCGCGGAAATCGATGCGCAGGACGCCCAGATGGTCGCCGTGTTCGGTGCCGTCCACCGTGGCCGGGACGCCGCCGCGTTCTTCGGCCCACTGCCGGATCACTTCGTGGTGCGTGGTTGCCAGGCTGCGGCCTTCGCGCTCCGGTTCCTCCTCCGTGGAGGTGATTTCCTGGGAGTACTTCAACGACTTTGACGATTCATCCCCGTAGCGGACCTTGCCGCCGTCGGGGCCGGCGCCCAAGTCTTCCGGGTCCTTCGCGTCAGGGCGGGTACTTTGGTTCCGGCTGCCGTCGTGGCCCTCCTGCCGGGCCGCGGCCACCTCCTTCACCAATTCTTCCTTGCGCATGCCAGAGGCGCCGGAGATGTGCTCGTCCTGGGCTTCCTGGCGGAGCGCGTCCACTATCATTTTGCGCAGTTCGGTTTCACTGACGTCGGGGGTGTTCGGCGTCTGGTTGCCTGGCTTGTCACTCATCGCAATTCCTCCCGTTCCAGAACAGCAAATAGTAAGGTTACTTACTTTCTAGCCGGTGAGGAATGCGGCGTCAAGCACCCCCTCCGCGGCTCCTATGCGTGGGGCGCAGCAAAATTACGACGGCGGCCAGCACCCAGAATGCCGCGCCCCAGGCCAGGGGCGGGGCTAGGGTGGCAATCCCGGCTCCGTTGCCGGACCCTGCCATGAAGGAGTTGATTCACGCCCCGCCCGAGAGGGGCGCGTGCATCAGCAGCCTCCTAGTCTCAAAGTTGCACGACTCCTCGCCTGATCCTGTGCATCACAAACAACTCGGTACCGCCGGAGGGGCGGCGGCAGCTTCATCTCCGCGAATCGCTGCACGATCGGCGACGCCTCGCGGTCCAGCCTGATGATGATGGAACTGCTGGTGAGGCAACTCGATCAAGTTGCTGTTTCGCCCGTGCCTCGGGAGAAGCGGCCGAACCGGTGCAGGTACAGATACATCGCGAGGAAAGTAATGATTCCCAGCAGCGGACCAGCCCGGCTGGTGGACGGCGTGCCGCGGATGTTGTTGTTATTCATCAGCATCCTCGGTTGAAGCCGACGACGGATCCTGCAACGGCCAAGGCCGCCGAGCGGAAGATAACCACTGTCGGTAAGCTCAACCGAAGCTTCGAGAACATCTGTTGGCGTGGAAGCGGCCAAGAACTATCACTGAAGCTTGCTTCGAAGCGGGCGTCAGGCGGAAGAAGCCAGCAAACAATCATGTCGAAAGTGGGGCCGCCCGGATAGCTGTTGGCGGGCCGGGGCCTGTCCGCAGTGGGGTTCTGGCACGAGTTACGACGTTTTCTACGTGGTGGGCGCAGTCGGGTATCAGCTTCAGCAGTGACCCGTGGAGTTACGCTGGTGGATGAAGCAACAGCGGACTCTCTGCCAATGCCACGGCCGGAACCTGGGAGACGGCCTGCTGGACCCCCGGACCTTGCTGCGGCAGATGGGGGTTGCTTCGCTTAACGATGCTGCGTTACCGCTGGACCTTTCCAAGCAAAGACGAAGGCTCTGGTTCCCTTAGTTCTAAGGGATCAGAGCCTTCCTCGTCAGCGGTGACGGTGGGATTTGAACCCACGTTGGCTGTTACACCAAACAACATTTCGAGTGTTGCACCTTCGGCCGCTCGGACACGTCACCAACCTCAATAGGGTACCGGAGCAAGGCCTGCATCCCCAAAACGAGGCCAGCCCAGGCACTTTTTTCGAGGGGTTCTGCAGGGATTGCCCTTACATGCCGGCTCAGGGTGGCTGCGACCGGAGGCAAGGTCAAAATGTCGGACCCCCGTTGGATGATGTTCGTATGGGAATTAGCGGCGGTTCGGTGAGCGGTTCAGGGGCGGGGATGGAGGGTGTTCGTGCCTCTGTTGCTGCCCTTGATGCGCTGTTCCTGGAGGAGGCTGCGCTTGTTTCCGCTGATGGTTCTGCCGCTGGTGCTTCTGGTCACGGTGCTGGGGTGGATGTGTTGCAGCGGCAGTACGAGATCCGGCTGGAACGGCTGGAGCTGCGGTCCCGCCTGGAAGCCCAGCTCAAGGCCGGGCAGGCGCAGGACGCGGCCGAGTGCATCCGCATCCAGCAGGCCATGACCCCGCCGGACGCCTCTGTGCCGGAACGCACCTACACCGAAATGTCCGCGGTGGAGGAGATCGCGGGGGTCCTGACCATGACCTCCGCGGCTGCGGGGGCGTTCGTGCACCAGGCGCAGCAGGTCTGTTCGCTGCCGCCGGTCATGGACGCTTTGGCTGCCGGGGCGGTGTCGTGGCAACACGCAAAGGTCATCGTCGATGAAACCGAGGGCCTGAGCCCTGCCGGTGCTGCGTCCCTGGTGGCGCACTTCTTCGACCCCGGCGCCCCGAACCCTGCCCGCGGCGCCGCCCCCGGCGCCCTCGTCCCGTCCCGGTTCAGGGCCAAGGCCCGTACCTGGCGCGAACGCCACCACCCCGAATCCATCGAAGAACGCCACGCCAAGGGTGCTGCCGACCGGCGGATGGAATACCGGCCCGACCGGGACGGCATGGCCTGGATCTCACTCCATGTCCCTTGCGATACCGCCTCCGCGATCTGGAACCGCACCACCGCCATCGCCCGCGGCCTCCAAGGCCCCGACGAACCACGCACCATCACCCAACTCCGCCCCGACATCGCCGCCAGCCTGCTCCTCGGCGCCGGAACCACCGGCTCCGGCGATGGCAACTCCGACGGCACCGGCTCCGGGGATGGCAGTTCCCCGCAACCAGGAACCACGGCCCTCGGCCAGGTCCCCGGCCCGAGGGCTGACGTGCTGGTGATGGTTCCGGTTTTCTCCGCCCTCGGCGTCACCGACGAACCCGCGATTCTCGATGGCTACGGCCCGATCCCGGCCTCCATGGCCCGCAAACTCCTCGCCGACGGGGCCCGTTCGTTCTACCGGGTCCTCGTCGACCCGGCGGACGGGGCGCCGCTGGAGATCGGGCGGAAGAGCTACCGGCTGCCGGAGGCCATCAAACGCTGGATCAGGATGCGGGACGCCAAATGCACCTTCCCCGGCTGCAACAACCTCACCGCCGATAACGACACAGACCACCTTCAAGCCTGGCAACACGACGGCACCACCGGCGTTTCCAACCTGGGACAGCTCTGCCCCAAACATCACCGGCTCAAACACAACACCGGCTGGACACCCACCCCGGCTTCGAAGGATCAGCCACCGGGCTGGACCTCACCCACCGGCCGCCACTACCCAGCCGAACAACACGACCCCGAACCAACCCACTGGCCTTACTGGCCGATGTTCGCCGCCAGCCCGGGTGAAGATGCCAGCCCCGGGGGCGTCCCGAAGTGGGAACCGGACGACGACACACTCATCGACCCCGGCGACCTGTCGCCGGACGACCCCCTCTGGGCAGAATTCTTCACAAAGCCATTTGCGTTGTTGACGTGTTAGTTCTGCCGTGATCCGCGCAGGTCTGTCATGTCTCCACCGTGAGCAGCCCACGAAACCCGACACCCGCCGTCGGACTTTCCCGTTGCCGGGGCATCCGGCTAGATTCGTCAGCAAGATGACGAATCCACAGACTCCGATCCACGCAACCGCATACTGGACCACCGCCAAGGAGCACGGCGAGCTCCGATCCGAGGAAGTGCCCGCCCCCGGACCCGGCGAAGCCCTGGTCCGCGCCCTGTACTCCGGCATCAGCAAGGGCACCGAGATGGTGGTCCACGCCGGCTCGGTCCCGCCCCGGGTCGCAGAACAAATGCGCGCGCCGCACCAGGAAGGGCAGTTCCCCGGGCCCGTGAAGTTCGGGTACCTGTCGGTGGGTGTCGTGGAGGAAGGCCCCGACGACTGGAAGGGGCAGCGCGTCTTTTGCCTGAACCCGCACCAGGACCGCTACGTGGTTCCCGTGGACTCCCTGACCAGGATCCCCGATGACGTCCCCTCGCGCCGCGCCGTGCTGACTGGCACGGTCGAGACAGCGGTTAACGCGCTCTGGGAGGCCGGGCCGCGCCTGGGGGACCGGATCGCCGTCGTCGGTGCCGGACTGGTGGGCGGCATGGTGGCCACGCTGCTGCGCACCTTCCCGCTGGAGCGCCTCCAGCTGGTGGACCTCGACCCCGGACGCAGGCAGTTGGCGGACGCCCTGGGCGTTGACTTCGCCCTGCCGGCAGACGCCCTTTCCGACTGTGACATTGTGTTCCACTGCTCAGCGTCGCAGGAGGGCCTGGAACGCAGCCTCCAGCTCGTGGGTGACGAAGGCGACGTCATCGAGATGTCCTGGTACGCCAACCGCGAAGTCACCGTACCGCTGGGCGAGGACTTCCATGCAAGGCGCCTGTCCATCAGGGCCAGCCAGGTGGGCAAGGTGGCGCGCGCCCGCCGGCATCGCCGGACCAACGCCGACCGTCTGGAACTCGCCGTCTCGCTGCTCAAGGATCCCGTCTTCGACGTGTTCCTGACCGGTTCATCGGCGTTCCAGGACCTGCCGGACGTGGTGCAAAACCTTGCCCACGGCACGCTGGAAGCCCTGTGCCACGTCATCGACTACTCCGCAGCCAGCGACCCAAGCAGCCCCACCGGCAACGATCCCACTTCCGAGCACCCGAGGTAAATGACATGTTCAGCCTGACCGTCCGCCGCCACTTCATGATCGCCCACAGCCTTCCGCGTGAGGCGTTCGGCCCCGCCCAGGCCCTGCATGGGGCGACGTTCGTGGCCGAGGTAGCCTTCCGCCGTCGCGCGCTGAACCAGGATGCGATCGTCCTGGACATCGGGGCCGCGGGAACGATGATCGAGGAAGTCCTCGCCGGCCTGAACTACCGCAACCTGGACGAACATCCCGACTTTGCCGGCAGGCTCACCACCACGGAGGCCCTCGCCGAATACATCGCCCAGGCCGTGTCCGCCAGGATCAGGGACACCGACGACGGCCGCGAGCTTGAGGGCATCGACGTCACCCTCCGTGAAAATCCGGACGCCTGGGCCAGCTATTCCCTGGATCTCTCCGCCTGACCATGCGCCCCATCCGGCTGCTGGTCCCCGGCAATATCCAGCACAGCTCCGGCGGCAACGTCTACAACGCCCGGCTCGTTGCTGGCCTCAAGGCGCTAGGGGAGGACGTGGAGGTCGTCGCGGTCGAGGGTAGCTGGCCCGTTCCCAATGCCAGGGAACGACGCCGGCTGGGCGGGCTGCTCGGGGCTTGGGAACCGGAGGCGGGTCCCGGGCCTGCGGTGGTCATCGTGGACGGGCTGGTCGCCGTGGGCGCCCCGGACGAACTGGAGCTTGCGGCCAAGGCCGGGCGGGAAACATGGGTCCTGGAGCATATGCCCCTGCCGGAAACTTCGGAGCCTGCCGCCCTGGAGGGCGAGGGCCGCGCCCTGAAGGCAGCGACGGGCGTCATCTGCACCAGCACCTGGGCGTCGGACAAGCTGCGGGGCCGGGGGATCACGGGCAGCGGCGTTGCCCTTCCCGGTGTTAATCCCGCGCCGGAAGCGTCCGGGTCCAAACCGCCGCACTTCGCCGTCGTGGCCGCCCTGCTCCCTAACAAGGACCAGTTGCTGGTGGTGGACGCCCTCGCAGGACTCCGGGACCACGACTGGACGGCCGCGCTGGTGGGCTCGGACCAGGCGGACCCCGGCTACGCCGACCAGGTCAGGACCGCAATCCGGTCGCACGGGCTGCAGGGAAGGGTCCAGCTGACCGGCGAGCGGACCGGTGACGCACTGGAAGCGGAATGGGAAAGGACCAACCTGAGCCTGCTGGTGTCCCGGAACGAGGCCTTCGGGATGGCGGTCACCGAATCCCTGGCCCACGGCATCCCCGTCGTGGTGCGCGAAAGCACGGGCGCAGTGGAAGCCCTCAGCCTGTCCGCGCTGGCCCAGGCCGGCGGCGGCCCCCGGCTTCCCGGGGTAGCGCTGCCGATTCCGGAAGAGGGACGGGAGAACCCGGGCCCGCTCGCCGGGCTGCTGCGGCGGTGGCTGGAAGATGCGGAAACACGGAGCAGTTGGCGGGACGCGGCCCTGGCCGCGCGGACGACGTTGCCCGACTGGAGCAGGACGGCCCGGACTGTCCTGGACCTGCTGGCGGGACCGGCAGGGCGGGGCTAGAGCCGGGCCCGGCTACAGCCCGGCCCGGTGCGCGGCGAAGAACTCCCGCAGCAGTACGGCGCATTCTTCTTCGCGGACTCCGGGGTAGACCTCCACCCAATGGTTGAGGCGCCGCTCCCGCAGGATGTCGAATACCGAGCCGGCCGCGCCCGCCTTCTCGTCCCACGCCCCGAAGACCACCCGGGGTATGCGGGCCAGCACAATCGCTCCGGCGCACATGGCGCAGGGCTCCAGAGTGACAACCAGGGTGCAGTCGGACAGCCGCCAGCCGTCGCCGCTGCCGCCGCCGGCCTTTGCCCGTTCCCGCAGCCGTTCCGCGGCCTCCCTGATCGCCACCACCTCGGCGTGCGCCGTGGGGTCCCCCAACTCCTCCCGCTGGTTGCGTCCGGAACCCAGCACGTCGCCGTCGGGCCCTATCACCACGGCACCGATGGGCACATCCTCCGTGCTCAGGGCGCGGCGGGCTTCCGCCAGGGCGAGGCCCATCCAGGCGTCGTGTTTCTTTTCGGGCAACGGCATGGCTCAATGATAGTTTCGGGGTTACTCAGGTTACTTACCGACGCCGGGAGGCAGCATGGACACTCTGCGCGACCGTTTGAGTACATGGTTCAAGCCGTACGCGGCGCTGACCCTCACCATCCTGGTGGGCGGGGTGATCATCGTGTCCCTGGCATTGCTCGGCTCAGAGGTCTATGACGACGTGGTGGACTCTGCCGGGCTGGCCAACCTGGACAAGCCCGCGCTGGCCTTTGCGGAGACGCTGAGGAATCCCGGCCTTAACGCGGCGGTGACCGGCTTCACGAATATCGGCGGCGGCATCGGCATGCCCATCCTTGCCAGCATCCTCACCGCATGGCTGACGTTCCTCAGCCGCAACTGGCGTCCCCTGGTCCTGGTGGGCGGAGCGGCCGCAGCCTCCATCACGGCCACCACACTCGGGAAGAAGCTCGTGGGCCGCACCCGCCCGGACCATGCGGATGCCGTGCCGCCATTCGAGGATTCACCGTCATTCCCCAGTGGCCACACCCTGAACACCACCGTGGTCATCAGCCTGATCGTCTACCTCATCTGCCTGCAGTTCAACGTGATGTGGACCCGCGTCACGGCGATCACTGCCGGCACCCTCTTCATCATCGCCATGGGCCTGAGCAGGGTCTTCCTGGGCCACCACTGGCTGACGGACGTCATGGCCGGCTGGATCCTGGGACTGGCCTGGGTGTCCATTGTCATCCTGGCACACCGGCTCTTCCACCTGGTCCGGCGGCGGGAGCACGCGGGTGCCGCACCGTCGTTCGACCGTCCCGTGGTCCGCGACGTCGTCGCCCAGGAGCTGCACGACGGCGGTCCGTCCGGCCCGGGGAAGGGTTCTGGCGGGTGATAGTTTTGGGGGATGCGCACTCTCGTTGTTGACCACCCGCTGGTTGCCCACAAGCTCACCGTCCTGCGGGACAAGAACACCCCGTCCCCGGTCTTCCGCCAGTTGACGGAAGAGCTGGTCACCCTGCTGGCCTATGAGGCCACCCGCGAGGTCCGCACCGAGCCCGTCACCATCCAGACGCCCGTCAGCACCACCGTCGGCACGGCCTTCACCAAGCCCACGCCCCTGGTGGTCCCCATCCTGCGTGCCGGCCTGGGCATGCTCGAGGGCATGACCAAACTGGTTCCCACCGCCGAGGTGGGCTTCCTGGGCATGGCCCGGGACGAGGAAACGCTGGACATCATCACCTACGCGGAGCGGCTTCCCGAGGACCTGACCGGCCGCCAGGTCTTCGTCCTGGACCCGATGCTTGCCACCGGCGGCACCCTCCGCGAGGCCATCAAGTTCCTGTTCAAGCGCGGCGCCTCCGACGTCACCTGCATCTGCCTGCTCGCCGCACCCGAAGGCCTGGCCAGGCTGGAGGAGGAGCTGTCCGGGGCCAACGTGCACATTGTCCTGGCGTCCATCGATGAGAAGCTCAACGACAAGTCGTACATCGTTCCCGGCCTCGGCGACGCCGGCGACCGCCTTTACGGCATCGCCGGGTAACCCCCTTTCCCAAACCGGGCCACGCCGCTAGCCTGTGCGGATGGACTGGAAACTCGAACTCGTCTTTGTCCCCGTGTCCGACGTGGACCGCGCCAAGGATTTCTACGTCAACAAAGTGGGTTTCAACCCGGATTTTGACGAGCGGCCCTCCGACGCCATCCGCTTCGTCCAGCTGACGCCCCGCGGCTCCGCCTGTTCAATCTGCATCGGCGAGGGGCTGTCCGACGCGCCGCCCGGAACCGGATCCAACCTGCAGCTGGTGGTGGACGACATCCATGCGGCGCACGAGTTCCTGAAGAACAACGGGGTGGAGGTCAGCGACATCGACGTCCAGCCCTGGGGCCACTTCGTGTACTTCGCCGATCCGGACGGCAACAAGTGGGCCGTGCAGTACATCCCCTACCGGAACGCCGGGCAGGCTGGTTAGGACTTAAACCGCGGCAGCCCGCACCTTGGGGTGCGGGCTGCTGATGGTGCGGGCGTGGTGCCGGCCTCCTAGTACCAGTTGTGGGCCAGGTGGAAGTTCAGGGCGCCGCAGGGGGACTGGTAGCTCTTCTTGATGTAGTCCAGGCCCCAGTTGATCTGGGTGCGGTAATTGGTGAGGTAGTCCGCTCCAAAGCTTGCCATTTTTTCGGCCGGCAGCGACTGCACGATGCCGTAGGCCCCGCTGCTGGCGTTGGTGGCCGTGGTGGTCCAGTCCGATTCCTTGGTCCACAGGGTCTTCAGGCACTGCATCTGGTCGGCGCTCCAGCCGAAGGAGGCCAGCTGGCTGTCGGCGTAGGCCTGGGCGCCTGCAGGATCGTTGACCGCGACGGCGGGAGCCGGCTCGGGTGCGGGGGCCGGAGCGGGTGCAGCCTGGGCTGGGGGAGTGGACGGGGCAGGGGCCGGTTCGGCCGCCTGGGGTGCCACGTTGATCGGCGCCGGGCTGGGTGTCGCGGCAGGGTTGGAACGGATTTCGCTTTTCTCGATGCTCAGTTGGGCGTCGGAAGCTGCTGTGGAAGAGTGGGACCCGGTGGCCGAGACCGGGGCCATGCTGTTGGTGGCCTGGCCTGCGGCGCCAACGCCGACCAGCACGGCACAGGATGCCGCGAGGATGGCGGCCCGCCGGCCGAGGGTGCTCTTTTTGGCCGCCTGGGGTTTGGCCCGGTGTTTTGCCTTGGACTGCAGGCAGGGTTCTGCCGTGTTTTTGGACATGGTTGATCGCCTCTCACACCTGCGGAGTTAGCTGTCGGGTTCGGATGAGGGCATCCGGCAGCACGGAATGATCACGTGCTGCTTAACCCCAAGGGCAGTCATTGCCCGGGACGGTGGGTCCCCCGCCTCTGCCGTTGCTCAAGCGGAATCCGGGAAGCGGCAGAGCTTGGCGTCAACCCGGGATTGCGGTCCGAACGCGGGCCGCACCTAATCGACGGTACAGGAATCGCCCGCTTAAGTCACATTTAGGTAACGGAAGTCACGACGGCGTGCGCGTCGCCTTGTGCGTTCAGCCGCAGCCGCCCCCAATTTTGGCGGCTGCGGCCGAGTGCGTCTTCCCCCTTCGTTATCCAGCCAGGACGTACACCGTGGCGCCGCCGATTGCCTGCGGGGTGAAGTTCGCTGCCACCCATTGGGCGATCTGCTCGGGAGCGGCGGATCCGCTGGTGGAGCGCATGGCGCCGCCGGCGACGAAGTAGTGGATCTTTCCTTCCGCGGCGAGTTGCTGGAACTGCGCCAGGGTCGGCGAGGGGTCCGTGCCGTTGAAGCCGCCCACGGCCATGACCGGCAGCCCAGTTGCCAGTTGGTAGCCTGCCGCGTTGTTGGATCCGATCACGGCGGCCGCCCAGGTGTAGCGGGACGCGCCGTCCTTGAGCGCGGCCACCAGTTCGGACGACGGCGTGGGGGCGCCGAGGAGGCCGCCCATGCCGCTTCCCGGCCGGCCACCCGCCAATCCGGTTCCGCCAGAAGGTGCCGCTCCCGGGCCCGGGCTACGGGCGCCGGCGCCTTGTCCCGTCCTGCCGGCACCGAAGCCCGACGCCGGCCCGGCACTGACGATGGCTCCGCTGTGTGCCGTCGCCGCGGTGGTGAGGGAGTACGCCAGGGGGCCGGCGAGTGACGCTGCTATGGCGAGCGCCGCCGTCGTCCGCTGGATTGAACGCATGCGCAGGAACCTGGCCAGCCCTGTGCCCGCCGCCGCTGCCAGGCCGCCGGCCAGCACAAGCCAGCGCAGCCACGGCCCGTACGCGGAGGTGGTCCCGAGCAGGTAGAAGCCCATCAAGGCCGCCGCCGCCACTGCCGCCGCGAGCAGCGCCCCGGCCGCGGCCTGCTGCCTGTGCTGCCACAGCAGAACGCCGCCCAGGCCCGCCAGCGCAGCGATCCCCGGAGCCAGCGCCACGGCATAGTAGGGGTGGATGATCCCGGCCATGAAGCTGAAGACCAGTCCGGTGACCAGCACCCAGGAGCCCCAGATCAGCACGGAGGCGCGAACCCCGTCGTTCCGGGGCGCGCGGCGGCCTACCCAAAGCAGGCCCGCGGCAAGGATCAGGGCGGACGGCAGGAGCCAGGCCACCTGGCCGCCGAAATCGCTGTTGAACATCCGGAACAGGCCTGGCACGCCCCATCCGTTGCCGCCGCCGACGCTGCCCGTCTCCTCGCCGGTGAGCCGTCCCAGCCCGTTGTAGCCGAGCGTGAGTTCCAGGATGGAGTTGTCCTGGGAACCGCCAATGTAGGGCCGCATACCCGCAGGGGTCAGCTCCACCGCGGCAAGCCACCAGCCGGCGGAGAGGAGCATCGCCAGTCCGGCGGCAGCCAGCCGGGCCAGCCGCCGGCGGATCCTGCCCGGCCCCGCAACTGCATACGCCACGGCGAATCCGGGGACCACCAGCAGCACCTGCAGCTGCTTTGTCAGGAACCCGAACCCCAGGAGGACCCCGGCGAGCAGCAGCCACCGCAGCCCGTCCTGCTGGATGGCCCGCAGCGTGGCGTATCCGGCAGCGGTCATCAGCAGTACCAGCAGGGCATCCGGGTTGTTGAACCGGAACATCAGCGTAGCCACCGGGGTAAGGGCAAGGACCGCCGCGGCCAGCAGCCCTGCCCGGTGCGCCAGCCGGTCATCACCGGTGGCCGGCGCCGCGGCCCGCCGCACCGCCAGGTACAGCAGCCACGCAGTGCCCACGCCCATCAAGGCCTCGGGCACCAGGATGCTCCACGGGCTCAGGCCGAAGACGCGCACGGACAGGCCCATGATCCACAGGGACGCCGGCGGCTTGTCCACCGTGATCGAATTGGCGGCATCGGAGGAACCGAAGAACCAGGCCGTCCAGTCCTGCGAGCCCGCCTGGGCCGCTGCCGAGTAGAAAGCGTTGGCCCAGCCGGATGCGCCCAGGTTCCACAGGTACAGCAACGCCGTGGCCACCAGCAGGACGGCCAGCTCCAGTCGGGCGCGGCGGGAGGCCGGTGCTCGGAAGGTGCCGCCGGCCGCGCCAGGTGCCTGCACGCCGGGGAAGTCTACGCCGGGGGAATTTACCCGGGGGGACCGCGCCGGTGCCGTCCGGGTGTAGTGGCTGCTGGCCATGGCGTCCTACTTGGTCAGCGTGTAGACGGTGGCGTTGCCTACCGTCTGCGCCTGGAAGGTGGCCTGGACCCACGCCGCGACCTCCGAGTTGCCGCCGCGGCCGCCCATGCCGCCGCCCATCCCGCCGGCGCCGCCTTCGATGAAGTAACTGATCTCGCCCCTGGACACCATGTCCTGGAACTGGGCGAGCGTGGGGTAG
Organism: Arthrobacter sp. C152; assembly: GCF_054890965.1. Lineage (NCBI taxonomy): Bacteria > Bacillati > Actinomycetota > Actinomycetes > Micrococcales > Micrococcaceae > Arthrobacter > Arthrobacter sp. C152. The sequence goes on along the minus strand of NZ_JBTZSU010000033.1, from coordinate 18,791 downwards.
GGGTCCCCGCCGTTCCAGCCGCCCAGGGCAATCACGCTGGTGTTGGACGCCAGTTCAAGGCTTGCCGCCTGCGACGCGCCGGAGACGATCGCGGACCACTTCGTGGTGGTGCCGGACAGCAGTGCGGTCAGCGCGGCGTCCGCCGTTCCTTCGCCGGGTCCGCCGGGACCGCCCGAACCGTTCCCCTGGGCGCCGGGCACACCGGCGTCGAGCCCCGGGCCAAAGGCGCCAGGATCCGCGGTGCCTGCCTCTGTGCCTGCGTCGATGCCTGCGTCGCGTGCCGGCCGGTCCGCGGCGCCGAATCCTGCCCGGTCGCCGATGCCGCCCCGCGCCGGGGCCGCGGAGCCGGCAGGGCCCGACGTCGGGATGGAACCGGAGTGCGCCGTGGCGGCAGTTGCCAGCGTCCAGGCAGCCGTACCCAGGCCCCCGGCCAGCAGCGACACCGCGACGACGGCGGCAGCCCCTGCGCGGCGGAACCGGCCGGCTGTGCCCACGGCCGTTCCCGTACCTGTTCCGATGCCGTCGACGCGGAGCAGGATCGCACCCGCAGCCAGCACCCCGAGGACGATGACGGTGGTGCCCAGCCATGGAAGCCACGACGGGTCCCGGCCCAGCAGCACCGCCGACCAAGCAGCGGTGGCGGCCACGACGATGGCCAGCACGATCCGGGCCGGCCAGGACGCGCGGCCGCGCCACAGTTCAACGGCGCCGATGCCCACCAGGGCCGCGATCGCCGGGGCGAGCGCCACGGAGTAGTAGGGATGGACGATGCCGCTCATGAAGCTGAAGACGCCGGCCGTGACCAGGAGCCAGCCGCCCCACAGGATCAGGGATGCCCGGCCCAGGGACGTGCGGACTTCCCGGCGGGTGAACCACAGCCCTGCCGCCAGCAGGATCAGCGCGGCAGGCAGCAGCCAGGACACCTCCCCGCCGAAGCTGGTTCCGAACATCCGCAGGAGGCCGGCGGCCCCGCCGAAGCCTGCGTTGCCGCCACCGAAGCCACCTCCTGCGCCTCCCGGGGCGCCCGCACCTCCGCCGCCGGGCATGCCTTCGCCGGACCCCGTGATGCGGGCCAGGCCGTTGTAGCCAAACGTGAGTTCCAGGAAGCTGTTGGTGGTGGACCCGGCCATGTAGGGCCGCGCCGAGGCCGGCGTCAGCTGGAACAGCGCCACATAGCTGCCGGCCACCACAACGATTCCGCCGAGGGCGCCCAGCAGGTGCACCAGCCGGCGCCACAGCGTGGTGGGAGCCGCCCAAAGGTAGGCGAGCCCCAGTGCCGGAACAACCAGGAAGCCCTGCAGCATCTTGGTCAGGAATGCCAGGCCGATCACTGCACCGGCTGCGACCAGCCACTTCCAGCCCGCCCGCTCAATGGCCCGGGTGGTGAAGTATGCCGCGAGCACCAGGCACAGAGTGAGCAGGGCATCCGGGTTGTTGAACTTGAACATCAGCGCCGCCACGGGCGTCAGCGCCAGCGCGCCACCGGCCAGCAGGCCTGCCGCCGGTCCCGAAACCTTCTTGACGGCCAGGTAGAGGAAGCCGACGGCGGCAACGCCCATGAGTGCCTCCGGAACCAGCATGCTCAGCGAAGAGAAGCCGAAGATGCGGCCGGACAGGGCCGGGATCCACAGCGCCGCGGGCGGCTTGTCCACGGTGATCGCGTTGCCGGCGTCGAGCGAGCCGAAGAGGAACGCGGTCCAGTCCTTCGTGCCCGCCTGGATGGCAGCGGCGTAGAAGGAGTTGCCGTAGCCGGTGGCCGCGAGGTTCCAGAGGTACAGAACCGTTGTGGCCAGCAGCAGGCCTGCTGCGGAGGGGCGCACCCAGCGGGGCTGGTTGCCGAACGCGTAGCGGGTCCAGGGGGCCGTCCGCTGCCGGGCCGCGGGGGCGGCGCCGGACGTCGAAGGCTCGGCGGTGGCGGTTGCACTGCCACCTGCCGGGGTCATGGTCGAGGTCATGATGCTGCCGTTTCTGTTGAAGTGATGGCGTCTGCGGAGGTCTTGCGGCTGTTCGTTTCCCGGAACACCCACAGCCGGAACAGCAGGAACCGGATTGCGGTGGCAGCGAGGTTCGCCGCCACGACGGTGAGCACTTCCGCCCACCGGTCCGGCGTCGTCGTACTGTGCACCACGGCAAGGGCCCCGGAGGTAAGCAGGAGGCCGATGCCGAACACGATCAGCCCTTCGGCATGGTGGCGCAGGGGATTGCCGCCCTGGATGCCGAACGTGAAGCGCCGGTTGGCGCCGGTGTTGGCCACGGCCGTGGTGACCAGTGCCAGGAAGTTGGCAAGCTGCGGATCCATGAAACCGCGGCAGAACACGAAGATGAGCAGGTAGGCCAGGGTTGAGGCGGCGCCGATGGCCGCGAACCGGACCAGCTGGCCGAACAGACTGCTGCCGGGCGTCTGCTCCCCGGCCCGCGACGACGCGGAAAGCGGGCCGCGTTCCAGCGCTGCCCGCAGTTCCGGCACCGGGATGCGCCCGTAAACCAGGTCCCGTGTCAGCCGGGCCATGCCGCGGACATCGGCAAGGGCCGTGCGCACCACGTCCACGCTGGAATCGGGATCGTCGATCCAGTCCACGGGTACTTCGTGGACCCGCAGGCCGCAGCGTTCGGCAAGGACCAGGAGTTCGGTGTCAAAGAACCACGACTTGTCCACGGTATATGGCAGGATCCGCTGGGCGACGTCCGCCCGGATGGCCTTGAAGCCGCACTGGGCATCGCTGAACCTGGCGCCCATGAAGGAGTGCAGCATCAGGTTGTAGCCCCGCGAGATGAATTCCCGCCGGGGTCCGCGGACAACGCGGGAGTTCCGGGTCAGCCGGGTGCCGATGGCAAGGTCCGAGTGCCCCGAAATCAGGGGCGCCAGCAAGGGGGCCAGAGCGGCGAGATCCGTAGAGAGGTCAACGTCCATGTAGGCCAGCACGGGCGACGGCGACGCCAGCCATACCTTGCGCAGGGCGTTGCCGCGGCCTTTCTCCTCAAGGTGGACCACGGAGACCTCGGGAAATTCGCGGGCAAGCCGTTCGGCAATCTTCAAGGTGCCGTCGGTGCTGGCATTGTCCGCCACGGTGATCCGGAAGCTGTGCGGAAAGGAATCGTGCAAATGCCCGTGGAGCCTGCGTAGGCATTCCTCAAGGTCGCGTTCCTCGTTGTAGACGGGGATCGTGACGTCAAGGACGGGGACGGTAGTGCGGGTGTCCACGGGGGAGCGCCGCACGGCGTGCCCCGGGGAAGGAAGGCCCAGCGGCACCACCGCGGCGTCCTGCAGGGTTCCTGAGGTGGAGTCGGTGAGCGTCATGCATCAAGAGTGGCGCCGGTGGATTTGAGGGCTTTAGGCACAACCTGTGACATGCCTGTGTAACTTGTGCTGCCCGGAAATAGCCCGGGGGCGCTGGGCAGGGGTGCGGCAAGGCACCCGGATGGTTGCGCCGGATCAGGAAACTGCCATGCTCCCGGGAAGATGCACGGCGAACTCGGTCCTGCCCGGCCGCGAAACCAGTTCCACGGTGCCCCCGTGCGCCCTGACGATCGACTCCACGATGGAAAGCCCCAGCCCGGAGGAGCCCTCTCCGGATGGGCCGTCCGCGCCTGAACGGGCGGCATCGGCCCGGGTGAAGCGCGAGAAGATCCTGCCCTGGAACTCGGCGGGGATACCCGGCCCGTCGTCGGTTACGGTGACCACCACGCTCCCGTCGGCCGAGCGCATGACGCCGGTGGTGACCGTGGTACCGGCCGGCGTGTGTTTGCGCGCGTTGGAGAGCAGGTTGGCCAGCACCTGGTGGAGCTGGGTGGCGTCCCCGCGGACGGTGATGGGTTCGTCCGGCAGCCGGAGCTGCCAGGCGTGGTCCGGGGCCATGACTTTTTCGTCGCTGACCGTTTCGATGACCAGCTGGGTCAGGTCCACATCGGTGGTTTCGGGAGCCTTGCCCTCGTCCAGCCGGGCCAGCAGCAGCAGGTCCTCCACCAGGGCGGTCATCCGCTCGGACTGGCTTTGCACCCGGCCCAGCGACTTCCGGCCGTCCTCGGTGAGGGTCTCGGTCATGCGCATCAGCTCCGTGTAGCCGCGGATCGCGGTCAGGGGCGTCCGCAGCTCATGGGAGGCGTCGGCCACGAACTGGCGCACCTTCATCTCGCTGCGCTGCCGCGCCTCCAGGGCGTTGGAGACGTTGTCCAGCATCAGGTTCAGGGCATGGCCAACGCTGCCCACCTCGGTTCCGGGATGCGCGGCGGCGGGGGGGACACGCACGGCCAGCGCCACCTCGCCCGCGTCAAGCGGCAGCTTCGAGACCTTGGTGGCGACGTCGGACAGCTCCTCCAGCGGCCGCATGGTCCGGCGGATAAGCGCCGTTCCCGCCAGGCCGATCAGGGCCAGGCCGACGAGGGACACCAGCACCATGGTCAGGACGAGGGATGCCTCCGTGCTTTGCTTTGTTGCCAGCGGCAAGCCCGCGATGACGACGTCGCCGTACGGCGTTTCGGTGGCCAGCACCCGGTAATCCCCGTTGGAGAGGGACCGGTTCACCGGCTCGCCGTTGTGCGGGAGGGCCTCAAGAATGCTGACATCCCGTGAGGTGAGGGCGGTGCGGGTGGCGTCGGACGACAGGAAGCCGGCGGCGCTGCTGATGTGCCCTCCCACGACCCGCGCGTTGAGCGTACCGACGCTCTGTCCCCGCGCGTCCAGCGGGTCAGGGCGTCCGGAGGGATTGCCCTCGGGCGGGCGGCCGCGGGAGGCCTGCGTCAGTTGCCCATCAAGCTGGTTGGTGAGGACCACGTCCATGGTGGCGTAGCTGACCACCCCGATGGCACTGGAGATTGCCACCAGCAGCGCCATGGAGAGCAGGATGAGGCGGGTGCGCAGATGCCAGGTGGAAGGATTGAACCAGGACCGGCCCGTGGGCCGGGGAACACCGGAAAGCGATGACATAAGTTTTGCCCGGTCAGTCGGCGGGCTTGATGACGTAGCCTGCCCCGCGCACGGTGTGGATCATCGGCGGGTGGTTGGCGTCGATCTTTTTGCGGAGGTAGGAGATGTAGAGTTCCACGATGTTGGCCTGGCCGCCGAAGTCGTAGTCCCACACGTGGTCCAGGATCTGCGCCTTGCTGACCACGCGCTTGGGGTTTTCCATGAGGTAGCGCAGGAGCTCGAACTGCGTTGCCGTCAGCTGGATGTCCGCTCCGGCGCGTGTGACCTCGCGGGTGTCCACGTTCAGGATCAGGTCGCCCACCACCAGCTCGGCGGTGTCCATGGCAGCGACGCCGGACCGCTGGACCAGGCGGTGCAGGCGCAGCAGGACTTCCTCCATGCTGAACGGCTTGGTGACGTAGTCGTCCCCGCCGGCGGCCAGGCCCACGATGCGGTCCTGGACGTCGTCCTTGGCGGTGAGGAAGAGCGCCGGCACCTCCGGCGCGAAGGCGCGGATCCTGCCCAGCAGTTCCACGCCGTCGAAACCCGGGAGCATGACATCCAGCACCAGGACGTCCGGGTGGAAATCCTTGGCAAGCTTCACCGCGGTGGGCCCGTCCGCGGCGACGGCAACGGACCACCCCGCCATGCGCAGGCCCATGCTCATGAGTTCGGAAAGACTCGGCTCGTCGTCCACCACCAGGGCGCGGATCGGGGAACCGTCGGGGTGGGTGAGCTGGGGAAGGTTGTTGGTCATGGAGTGCGGGGATGCCATGGGACAACTCTCCGTTCTGTCGGTTTGCCGATGCTTTGCGGTTCCTGTGTTCCTGCTGTGAGCCCAAGCCTAGCCACCTGGCAGCTGCCACGGGGCGAAGCCGGACACCCGTTTGCCGCCTGGAACCGAGATCACAGCCAGGCTTGGCCTGGCACACAGCGCCTGCACAGCAACGCGCAAGACCCTGTTGGAACTACAGCAGTTTCGACTTCTTGGGAGAGAACAATGGACCAGCAGCAGGGACAGCCCTCGCCGGTGTGGGGCGGCGGGCAGGATGGCGGCGGCATCCAGGGTGCAGAAGGACGGCAACCCCGGCACCCGGGTGCCCCCGGACAGGACGCACCCTCCAGTGGATGGGGTACGACGGCGGGCCAGCACCAGGTGCCCGGCAGCGGCACTGGATGGGGCGCACCGCAGCCGTATCCGTCCAACGCGTCCTCCGCGGGACGGCCAACCAAGTGGACAGGCAGGAAAGGGCTGCTTGTCGGCGGGGTCGCAGTGGTGGTGGCTGCGGCCGCGGGGGCCGGCGCCTACGCGGCCGGAAACAACGGTGCAGGTGCGGCCACGGGCAACGCCCAGGGTACTGGGGTCCCCGGCCAGGCCGGTGCCGGGGGACAAAACGGCATGGCCGGTCCGGGCGGCACCAGCGGCATGAATGGCGGCATGGACGGCATGGACGGCGGGGGCATGGCCGGGGGTCCCGGCGGGCTGGGGATGGGAATGGGTGGGCTGAATGCTGCCATCCACTCCGAATACGTGGTGGTCCAGGACTCCGGCTACGTCACCATGGCCGGGCAGGTGGGCACCGTCGCCAGCGTCTCCGCGGACTCACTGACGGTGGAGAGCGAGGACGGCTTTACCCGCACGTACGCCGTCGGCTCAGGTGTGCAGGTTTCCGAAGGCATGCGCCAGCGCGGGGGCGGGACGGCGGGCAGCACCCTCAGCCTTTCCAACGTGGCGGCCGGGGCGACGGTCAGGGTCACGGCCCTCAAAGAAGGGGATACGTACACCGCACAGTCCATTCAGCTGTCCGCCACAGGAACGGCCTCGTCCGGGACCACCACCAACTAACCTCACGAACCACGCCCGGGCCGGCATGTATCCCGCCGGCGTCGCACGCCGCCAGGCGTACAGGACGCCGGCGGCGGTGCCGTCGTAACCCCTTATAGCGGGTTATGGAGGGCAAAATTCCGCTCCGGAGGCTGGATGCCGACTGGACAAGCTCCCGCGGCGGGACGCGATTCTATGTCAAGCGCGTGAAATTTGCGCCGATTCGCCCAAGCGCGCATCCCTCGAACAAAATTCTGCAGAATCCCTCTTTTGGGGCATCCCTCCGGATAACGAACGTTATTCTTTGTCCCTGACAGAATCGTGATCTGCAACACAATTTCCGGATTCGTCTCACGATGCGGACGATTTGGTCCATTGTTACTTGCAAGTTGCCATTGTTACGCTGCACACTTCCAATGTGAACAAGAACTCAACAGCACCTGCAGCCGCAGAATATTGGCCCAGCACATCCGCTGCTGCCGACATGCGCTGTTGTCGAATGCACGCCTGACCTTCCCACCCCTCGAAGTTCTTAGGCATTCGCCCACCCAGCCCAGCGTCGGGCGCCCCTCCCCGCTCCGCGTGACGGGGATGACAGCATTCGAGCCGCGAGACGGCCATTCACATTGAGGTAAGCATTCCATGTCAGTAGCATCCGGATACGTCCACATCTCTGTCCGTAACGCCGCCAAGGCAGGCCAGCCTTCCGGCCTGCGTCCCGGCTTCGGGCCGCGCCCGTCCCTGGCCCCCTCAACCCCGGGAAGCAGCTTCCCCGCCCCGGGCTACGCTCCGCAGGGCTACAACCCCAACTCCTACGGCCAGCTCCGCGCCGTCCAGCCGGCCGAGTCCGCTCCCATCACTGCCCCTACCCCCGTCGTGGCAGGTTCAAACCCGGTGCGTCCGGTCGCCAATGACAACGTGGCCCGCGGGTTCGTCCTCTACATGGGAATCGACGAGGAGACTGCCGCCGCCGCAGGTACCTCCATCGCCAAGCTCGCCCAGGAAATCCGCGCCTACGCCCAGTCGCTCGTATCCGGTGCCGAGAGCTACGCCGCAGTCGCGGTAGCCCCGGCCGGCACGCCCGGTTCCGCGCTCGACGTCGTCCGTTCCACCTTCGGTGACCCGACGGTCAACTCCCGCCAGCGAGCCGAAGCCCCGCGCGCCGCCCAGCCGCAGGAACCGCGCCCGTCCGGCGTCCTGATCGACCTGGCCCGCCGCGAAGTCCACCTGGACGGCGAATCCCTTAACCTGACCTTCAAGGAGTTCGAACTCCTGAACTACCTTGTCGAAAACGGCACCCGCACCGTGGGCCGCGACGAACTGCTCGAGGGGCTGTGGCGCAACGCCGAGGAAGTGCCCAACGAGCGCACCATCGACGTCCACATCCGCCGCCTCCGCTCCAAGCTGGGCCGCCTCGCCAACACCGTCCGCACGGTCCGCGGCCAGGGCTACCGGTTCTACGAGCACCCCGAGGTCATCGTCTGGGCCGCTCCGGAGTACTCGATCTAGGTCTAACCTCCGCCTTATAGGCGGCACGATCCCTCTGCGCCTGCGCTCGTTCCTCACGCAACAACGGCGCTTTCGGGATGTGCCGCCTTTTGGCGTCCGTGTGCCATTCCAAGTACTGTGCCTCCGCGGCTGCAGGAGCCGGTTGATGCCACCCTGGGCCGCATCCGCTGGCGCTAGGCTGTAGCCATGAGTGAGCACCACCTCCGACGCCTTGTGATCATGCGCCACGCCAAGGCTGACTGGCCCGGCGGGGTGGCCGACCATGAGCGGCCGCTGGAGGAACGCGGCCACCGGGAAGCGCCGCTGGCCGGCCGGTGGCTGCTCAAGCACAACATCGTCCCGGACTTCATCCTGTGCTCCAGCGCCCTGCGCACCCGCCAGACCTGCACCTGGGTCTGTTCAGAACTGGGGGACAAAGCGCCGACGCCCAAACTCGAGGACGGCCTGTACGCGGCCTCCGCCCTGCGGATGCTCACCGTCGTCAACCACGTGCCGGAGACGGTCACCACGCTGATGCTAATCGCGCACCTGCCCGGCGTGCAGGACCTCGCCATGCACCTGGCCTCACGCGACTCCGACCATGACGCCTACATGGACGCCGCCACCAGGTTCCCCACCAACGCGCTCACGGTCCTGGAAACCGAGAAGCCGTGGGCCGAACTGGACGGGCAGGACGCCAGGATCACCAGGTTCAAGGTTCCCCGGGCGCACTGAGGGCAATCTCGCGCAGGAGTGCCGCCACGTGCCTGATGGTCGGGCTGGCCGTCATGGTCCTGCGATGGACAAGCCCTACCTGCCGGGCCTGGACCGGGTTGACCACCGGCACCGCCACTACGTCTCCGGGGAGCGGCGGCCTGCCCAGCCGGGGGACGAGCGCAACCGCCACGCCCTGCTCCACCAACGCGATATGCGTCGCGAAGTCGGGGTCATACACCTTGATATGTGGCACCCGCCCCACGTGGGCGAAAATCCGGAGGAGGGCCTCGTTGCAGATCGCTCCGTCCGGCGTGCTGATCCAGCGTTCATCGACCAGCTGAGCGGGTTCCACTGCAGGGCGCTGTGCCAGGGCATGGGTGCGGTGGACCAGGACGTCCGCCACATCCTCGCACAGCCATTCCAGCGTCAAGTGCTCCGGGATGACCAGTGGCACGGAGTTCCAGTTGTGCACCAGTCCCAGCTCGGCGTCCCCATTGGCAACCCGTGCCACGGCTTCACGTGGATCCTCCGCCACCACCGAAACATCCACGGCTGATCCGGAGTCCCCAAGCCGCGCCAGAAGCGGGCCCACCAGGCCCCGGCAGGCAGTCGAGAATGACACCAGGCGCAGGCTGCCGCTGGGCGCCGCCGGGTCCAGCAGCAGCGTGGACTCCAGCTCCTCCAGCTCGGCAAGGATCCGCCGGCCATAGGCTGACAAGGCCAGTCCGCGTTCCGTCAGTAGAACCCCGCGGCCCCGGCGTTCCAGCACCGCGAAGCCCGCTTCCTTCTCCAGTTTCTTCACCTGCTGTGAAACGGCGGAGGGGCTGAAGCCCATGGCGCCCGCGGCGGCGATGACGCTGCCGTGCTGTTCGATGGCTGTGAGTGCACGCAGGGACCCGATGTCGATCATGAAGCAAACGTACATGGTTCATCGTCTAAATGCGCGCTGGTGCTTCATTCTGCATGATGCAAGAGTGGGAAACGTGAACCTGCGTGAGTCCTTCCTTGCCGTACTCGTGGCCCTGCTGTGGGGGCTGAATTTCGTTGCCATCGATATCGGGCTTCACGCGGGCGGCCAGGATTTTCCGCCGCTGCTGTTTGTTGCCCTGCGGTTCGTCCTGGTGGTCGTTCCCTGGATCTTTTTCGTCAGGAAGCCGGATGTCAGGTGGAAGGCCATCGTCGGCGTTGGGCTCTTCATGAGCGCCGGGCAGTTTGGCCTTTTGTACCTGGCAATGGCGCTCGGCATGCCGGCAGGCCTGGCGTCGCTGGTGCTGCAGGCACAGGTGCTGCTGACTGTGCTGCTTGCCGCCGGATTCCTGGGGGAGCGGCCCAGCAGGCGGCAGCTGGCCGGCGTGGTGCTGGGCGTAGCAGGCCTCGCCCTCGTGGCCTTGGGCCGCAGCGCCGTGGCCCCGCTGCTCCCCCTGGTCATTGTCCTGGCCGCGGCGCTGTCGTGGGCCGTCGGCAATGTCATCGCCCGCAAGGCCAGGGCAGCGTCGGGCCTGGGGATGGTGGTTTGGTCAGGCGCCGTGGTGCCGCTTCCGCTGGGAGCGCTGTCGGTGCTGGTGGATGGCCCCGGCACCGTATGGCAGGCGCTGTCCACCCTTCAGGCACCGACCATCCTCAGCGCACTGTATACCGCTGTCTTCGCCTCACTCGTGGGCTACGGGATCTGGAACCGGCTCCTTGCCAGCCACCCGTCGTCGGCCGTTGTCCCTTTCACGTTGCTGGTTCCTGTGGTGGGAATGAGCGCTGCCTGGCTGGTTCTCGCGGAGGTGCCATCGCCGACGGAGCTGGCCGGCGGGGCGCTCCTCCTGGGCGGCGTCGCGACGGCGGTGCTCACGGGAGCAGGTGCCCTGCGTCAGCGGCGGGGATTGGAGCCGCTGCCGGACCTGGGCGCCGGTTTGGCCGGCGGCAACCCGGACGACGACGGGCGCTTGGCTGCGGCGGACGTCCCCCGGGCCGGGGCACGGGAAGCTGACGTGCGCTGAGCGGCAGGCGCCTGGGCAGCGGTGGACTGGTTACCTGCCCGTGGTGCGGCGGTGCGCGGGCTGCGCGCCGGCGCCGGGACGGTCCTTGATGCCGCGGCGCGTTGTGTTGGAGAGCGTTGTGTTGAAGAGCGCTGTGTTGAAGAACGCTGTGCGGATGAGCGCTGTGGCGGGACGCGCTTTGCCGCGGGCCGTGGCGCGGTCCTTCCGCCCGCCGTCGGCTGCCTCATGCCCGGCCACGCGGCACCGAGGAAAAGAACCCCGAGGGTGGCCGCGGCGGCGCAGGCGGCGCCGAGGAAGTAGTTGTCCGGATCGTGGGTGGGCAGAGGCGTGCCCAGGAAGGACGACTGGCCGTCGAAGGCCAGCTCCCAGGTGCTCAGGAACGCCAGGGAAAAGCCCAGGGTGAGGGCGGTGCCGGCGCCGGTGGCCAGCAGGGCAAGGCGGCGGCGCCGGTTCAGTACCTCGGCAATTGCGGCCAGGTAGGCCAGGGCCAGGACGCCCAGGAACGCCAGGAACACCGGCTCCGCGAGCGTCATCCCGGTCAGCACCAGCAGCCCGGCCGCGACGACGCCGCAGATGACCGCGAACTTTCCGCTCTTCCCCATGTGGCGCATAGGGTCCATCATCCCTGAGGAGCCGGGCCCTTCAGGACGTAGCCGCGCATGATCGCCATGATTGCTGCAACACTTTGGTCACGGGTCCGCTCGGGGTTGTACGTCTGCCGGTCCAGGCCCACTACGAAGCAGGCGCCGAAGATGGCGGTCTCCAGGCTGCCGCGGGACACGGATTCATCGACCGGATAGGTGCTCGCCACGTTGTCCACCGCCCGGCCAATGACCTCAAGAAGCTCTGCCCGCAGCACGGCGAAGGTGCCCTGCCATTCACTGGGAATCCGCCAGTTCTCGCTGACCCACAGGCGCGCGAACGACGGATACTCGGCCATGAAATCCATGGCCTGGCCGATCATCGCTTCCATGGCCGCCAGGGGATCCCGGGCGGCTCCGGCGCCGGTTTCCGGGCCCGTGGGCCCGTCGGCGGCCGCGAGGAGCCGGGCCTTGAGGATGTCCACACCATGGCGCAGGAGCTGCGCGATCAGCTCCGACTTGCTGCCGAAGTTGTAGTAGACCGTTCCCTTGGAAACCCCGGCAGCGGCGGCGATCTCGTCCACGGTGACGCTGGCGGCACCGCGCTCGCCGATCAGCTCCATGGAGGCATCGAAAAGCTTCTGCCGGGTCGCGGTGGTCCTTGCCGGACGGAGCCCCTTCGCGGCCTCCGGTCCTTCCGCGGTCATACGGCGATCTCCGGTTTGAGGGTCTTGAGGGTCCAGTACTTGTTCTTGCGGGCGGCGAGCGTTGACATCGCCGCCCCCAGCGCCGTGTAGCCGAGCAGGCCGGCCAGTGTGGGGACGATCATGGACAGGTCGGCACCGTAGATCAGGTGCCGCATGCCGGTCACCACGTAGCCCATGGGAAGGACCTGGTGCACCACGTGCAGCGGTTCCGGGGTGGTCTGCCACGGGAATGTCCCGCCGGACGAAACCAGCTGGAGGACCAGGAGGATCAGCACCACCAGCTTTCCGGGGGAGCCGAGCAGCGCCACGATGCCCTGGATGAGGGCGCTGAAGGCCATGGCCGCGGCGAGCATCAGCAGCCACATCAGGACGGGGTGCGCTGGGTCCAGCCCCAGCCCCATATCCACCACCAGGGTCAGGAGCGAGGCCTGGACCATGGAGACCAGCAGGAACGGAAGCCAGCCGCCCAGGGCGATCTTCCACGAGGGAGCGTTGGAGGCAAGCGCCCGCTGCGTGATGGGCCGCATCGCCTGGACCAGCATGAAGATCCCGATCCACAGCGCGAGCGTCAGGAAGAACGGTGCCAGCCCGGCCCCGTAGGAGTCTGCCTTGGCCTGGGAGAGGTTGCTGACGGCCACGGGATCGGCCATCACCTGCGACAGGTTGTTCTTCTGGGCGTCGTCCGGGTTGGGGACCTGGCCGGCGCCCTTCCCGATCTCGTCGGCAAGCGTGCGGGATCCGGTGGCGGCCTGGTTCGCGCCGTCCGCTACCTGTGCGGCCCCGGCGTCGACCTTCCGTGCCCCGTCCGCGAGCCCTGCTGCGCCGTCGACGGCGGCCTGCTCACCCGTGGCCAGCGTGGCCGCCCCGGTGTGCAGCTGGTCGGAGCCCGCCGATGCCTGGGCGATGCCTTCCTTCAGCGCAGGCATCCCGGCGGCCAGCTGCGAGGCGCCGACGCTGACGGCTTCGGAGCCGTTGGCCAGCTGCTGCACTTGTGCCGCATCCGTTTGGATCCGGCTCTTTGCCGCGGCAAGGGGACTGGCCGCTGCGGTGGCGTCGTAATCGGCGAGGATCCTGTCTGCCTGCTCCTGGGTCAGCACGCCGGAGGCGACCAGCCTGGCGTTCGAGTCCACCAGGCGCGTCCTCATGCCCTGGTCGGCTGCCTCCAGCTGCGCCGCCACGTCCTGCACCTTGGTGTTGAGCTGGGCGTTGCCCGCAGCCACCTGCGCGGCGCCCGTGGCGAGCGTCTGGGTATCGGTGGGCAGGGTTGCCGTCTTGTCCTTGAGGACGGACAGGCCGCTGCTCAGCTGCCCGGCGCCGTCGGTCAGCTGGTTCGCGCCGTCGCGCAGCTTGAGCTGGCCGGCGTACAGCTGGTCGGCCCCGCTGCTCAGCGCCGACGTTCCCTCGTGGAGGGTGACGGTTCCATCCCGCAGGGTGGCGACGCCGTCGGCCAGCCGGGACGCACCGTCCGCGGCCTGGACCATCCGGTTATGGATGGTGCCGAATCCGGTGAGCAGCTGGTTGGCGGTTTCCTCGCCGACCTCCTTGGCCACGGTGGTGTGCACGGCGGTGGTCAGCTTGTCCACGATGGTGCTGAGGAGGTAGTTGTTGGCGTCGTTCGTGGTGACGTTCAGCATGGCCTGGCTGGCGGAATCGAAGCTGCCCGGGGAGACCAGGTTGGCAGAGAAGTCCTCCGGGATCTTCAGCGCGAAGGCGTACTGCCCGCTGCTGACTCCCGCGTCCGCTTCCGATGAGCTGGCTACGGGAACCCAGTGGAAGACGTTGCCTTCCTCCAGGCTGTCGGCCACCTTCTTCCCGGCTTCCAGCCGGGTGCCATCGGCAGTGGTTGCGCCGGAATCCTCCACCACCAGGGCGGCGTCCAGGTTGTTCAGGTGCCCGTACGGGTCCCAGTTCGCGTAAAGATAGACGGCTCCGTAGAGCAGGGGCACCATGGTCAGCGCGAGAATCGTCAGCTTGGGCAGCAGCCCGCCGGTCATGCGCTTGAGTTCGGAGCGGGCCAGCCGCAGGACAGTCACTTGGCAACCTCGGTTTCGAGTTCGGGTTCCTGGTCTTTGGGGGGCCGCGCGGCCTCCGCGGGTTCGGCTTCGGCCGGCAGGGCTTCCGGTCCAGCGTTGCCGATCAGTGCCAACGGCCCGTCCCACGGCGCGGGGACGGCACTGACTGCCGCAACGACGGCAAGTGGCCGCCCGGCGTCGGACGCCAGCTGCTGCAGCCTGGGCAGCCACGTCAGGTGGTCCGCGCTGTGCCGGTCCGGGGAATCCACCACCAGCAGGTCCGTGCGCGGGTTGGCCAGGGCCAGGGCGGTCAAAAGTTCGAGCCGGCGCCCCGGTTCCAGCTGCTCCGTCCACAGGCCGGCAATGTCCTCAAAGCGGTTGACCTTCATCCACGGGCCGCTGAGCAACGCTCCCCGGTAGCGGCGCGGAACCAGGGCGAGGTCCTCGGTCACCAGGTCTCGGACGCTCAGGTGCTCTTCGGGTTCGTTGACGCCGGGGGAGTCCACCAATGCCGCTGCCAGGCGGAGCTGCCGGGTCCGGCGGCTGTTGTCCCAGCCCAGCTCTCCGCCGGTGGGTTTCATCCGGCCGCTGAGAAGCAGGGACAGGGCGGTGCGCTGGTCCCGGCGGTCGCCGGCGACGAGCAGCAGTTCGCCGCGGGCAACGGTGAGGCTGGTGGGCGGAAGCAGCGGGTCCCGGCGTCCTTTGGCATGGAGCTGGTGGGCTGAAAGCAAGGAGGGCCTTTCGCAGGAGGGGCTGCATTAAGGCTAACCGAACTGACTGGTCAGTTCAAATAGACTACAGCCCGTATTTCTCCAGCAGCCGCAGCCACACCTCGCTGATCGTCGGATAGGAAGGCACCGCATGCCACAGCCGGTCCATCGGCACTTCGCCCACCACGGCAACCGTGGCCGCATGCAGCAGCTCGGACACGTCCGGGCCGGCAAACGTCGCCCCCAAAAGGACTTTGCGGTCCTCGTCCACTACCAGCTGGGCCCATCCTTCGTAGTTCTCGGAGTGGAGGGAAGACCCGGCCACCTGGATGGGCAGCTCCACGGAGGAGGCGTTGTAGCCGTCCTTCCGCGCGGCCTGAAGGGTGCGGCCGACGCTTGCCAGTTCGGGGTCGGTGAAGACGACACCGGGCACGGCATGCTGGTTGGCCGTCTGGGCGTACCGGGTCCAGTCCGCCGGGCTGCCCGTGAGTTCTCCCTTGGCGCGCGCCGCGATAGCGTCTCCGGTGGCGCGGGCCTCGTATTTGCCCTGGTGTGTATACAGGTTCTTTCCGGCCGCGTCTCCGACGGCGTACAGCCAGGGTTCGTCGCCGGGCGTTCCCTGCACCAGCCCGGTGGAGTCGGTCGTGATGGCCAGGTGCCCCGATCCGCCGGGGGTGAAGCCGACGCTCTCCAGGCCGAGGCCCTCGAGGGCCGGGTGGCGGCCGGTCGATACCAGCACCTTCTCCGCGGTGACGGAGCTGCCGTCCCCGAGTGCCAGGGTGATGGTTCCATCGCTGTCCCTGCTGATGCGCTCCGTGGCCGTGTGGAGCCGCAGCTCAACGCCGTCGGCCCGCAGGCCCGCGGCGACCAGCGCGGCAGCCTCCACCGGGAAGTTGCCCAGCAGGCCGCTGCGCGCAACCAGGGTGACGGCGGACCCGAGCCGCGCGAAGGCCTGGGCCAGCTCGGTGCCGGCCACGCCGCCGCCCAGCACCGCGAGCCGTTCAGGAACCTCGCCGGCGGAGGTCGCCTCGCGCGTGCCCCACACCTCAACGTCCTGTATCCCGTCGATGGGAGGCGTAGTGGGGGCGGAGCCAGTGGCAAGCACCACCGCATGCCGTGCCCGCAGCCGGTGTTGCGTGCCGTCCGTGCCGGCCACCTCCACCGCCTTCGCGCCTGTAAGCCAGCCGTGGCCGCGGACCAGTTCGATGCCGGTGTCCCGGACCCAGTCCACCTGGCCGTCATCCTGCCAGTTGGCGGTGAAGTAGTTCCGGCGCTGCAGGACCGCCGCCGCGTCCAGGGTGCGGGTGACGGCTTCCTTGGCCCCGGGTGACGTCTGCGCGCCGTGCAGTGCGGTCCCGGGCCTCAAGAGCGCCTTGGACGGCATGCAGGCCCAGTAGGAACATTCCCCGCCCACCAGTTCCGCCTCCACGAGGACGGCGGAAAGGCCGCCCTGGACCACCCGGTCCGCCACATTTTCGCCTGCGGCGCCTGCGCCGATAACAACCACATCAAATTCGCGCTCCACGGCATCGGGCATCATGGGGACAGCCTAGCCGGGGACGGCGGCTACCGGGGCGGCACAAAAAAGGTCCGCACCGGCGAACCGGTACGGACCTTGTTGGTGCGCCCAAAGGGATTCGAACCCCTGACCTTCTGTTCCGTAGACAGACGCTCTATCCAGCTGAGCTATGGGCGCATCTTGTGTTCCTTGGGAGAAGAACCGCTCTCCCCGAACCTCGAATTACTTTACGCGAGTCGGGCCCGAGTGCCAAATCGAGAGCGGTGTAATTTGCGCAACTATACCGGTATAGGTGACCTTCGTCACTTAATCGACCATTTTGAGGCGACAAATCCTTGATTTTCCGCGGAATTCAGTTTCGGTGGCCGGATTTGTCAGTCAAGCTCCCCAAAAAGTCCAGTGGTCCGGACCATAGCATTTAGGACACACCGATCAACCCCGAGGAAGGGAACAGCAATGGGCGATCTGGCGCAGAAGCCGCTGCTTGAGAAAGCACCCACCACACATGCCGGCCTGCTGGCATGGGTCGAAGAGGTTGCCGAGCTTACGCAGCCGGACCGCATCTACTGGGTTGACGGGTCCGAAGAGGAAAACACCCGCCTGACCGACGAGCTCGTCGCTGCCGGAACCCTGACCCGGCTGAACCAGGACCTGTTCCCGAATTCCTTCGCCGCGTTCTCCGATCCCGCCGACGTGGCCCGCGTCGAAGAGCAGACGTTCATTTGCTCCGAGAACAAGCGCGATGCCGGCTTCACCAACAACTGGATGGCCCCGGCGGAAATGAAGGAGAAGCTGCGCGGGCTGTTCGCCGGCTCCATGCGCGGCCGCACCATGTACGTCATCCCGTTCGTCATGGGCCACCTCGACGCCGAGGACCCCAAGTTCGGCGTGGAGATCACCGACAGCGCCTACGTCGTCGCCTCCATGCGGATCATGGCCAACATCGGCACGGCCGTCCTGGACAAGATCACCCGCACCAATGCCTTCTTCGTGCCGGCCCTGCACTCCCTGGGTGCTCCGCTGGAACCGGGCCAGGACGACGTCTCCTGGCCGTGCAACCCGGATAAGTGGATTGTCCACTTCCCCGAAGAGCGCTCCATCTGGTCCTTCGGCTCCGGCTACGGCGGCAACGCGCTGCTCGGGAAGAAGTGCTACGCCCTGCGCATCGCCTCCGTGATGGCGCGGGATGAGGGCTGGCTGGCCGAGCACATGCTCATCCTCAAGCTGACTTCCCCGGAGAAGAAGAACTACTATGTCTCGGCGGCCTTCCCGTCTGCGTGTGGCAAGACCAATCTCGCGCTGCTGGATCCCACCATCGAGGGCTGGGAAGTTGAGACCCTGGGTGACGACATCACCTGGATGCGGATCGGCAAGGAAGGCGAACTCCGCGCCACCAACCCGGAAGCCGGCCTCTTCGGCGTAGCCCCCGGCACGGGCTGGGGCACCAACCCCAACGCCATGCGCGCCATCGCCAAGGGACACAGCATCTTCACCAACGTGGCCCTCACCGACGACGGCGGCGTGTGGTGGGAAGGCATGACGGACGAGGTTCCGGCGCACCTGACCGACTGGCAGGGCAACTCCTGGACTCCCGACTCCGACAAGCCTGCCGCGCACCCGAACTCCCGTTTCTGCACGCCGATTGCCCAGATCGACATGCTGGCAGACGAGTACTACAGCCCCGAGGGCGTGGAACTCTCCGCCATCCTCTTCGGCGGACGCCGCAAGACCACCGTTCCCCTGGTAACCCAGGCCCGCAGCTGGACCAATGGCATCTTCATGGGATCCACGCTGTCCTCGGAGACCACGGCCGCAGCTGCCGGCCAGGTCGGCGTGCTCCGCCGCGACCCCATGGCCATGCTCCCGTTCATCGGCTACGACGCCGGCGACTACCTGAAGCACTGGATCAGCGTCTCGGGCAAGGCAAACCCGGAACGGCTGCCGCACATTTTCCTGGTCAACTGGTTCCGACGCACCGCCGACGGCGGCTTTGCATGGCCCGGATTCGGCGACAACGCCCGCGTCCTCAAATGGGCCATCGAGCGCATCGAGGGCAAGGCCGACGCCGTTGAAACCCCCATCGGATACGTTCCTGCCGGCCACTCCCTGGACCTCACCGGCCTGGACATGACCCACGCCCACGTTGAGGACGCCGTCCGCGTCGACCGCGGGGAGTGGGACGCCGAGCTCGCCTCCATCGAGGAGTGGTACGCGAAGTTCGGCGACTCGCTGCCGGACGCCCTGCGCGCCGAACTGGACTCCCTGAAGGAACGGATGTCCGCGCACTAGGGCGTGTCTCCTAAAGCTGTCAGCCAGATGCTGATTGCTCGGAGGACTGCTC
>NZ_JBTZSU010000032.1:0-49873 GCF_054890965.1 Arthrobacter sp. C152 | reverse complement strand
GACACCCATCAAGCATCCCGGCTAAACCAGCCAAGGTTTAGGAGACACGCCCTAGGCGTCCAGGCAGGCGGGGCCCAGCAGGACCTTCAGGTCACCGAAGAGTGAGGGGCTCGGGTTCACCCGCAGGTGCACGGGCAGGCCCATGATCTCGGTCCGGGTATCGCCCTGCAGGTGCAGGCGGACCTCCGAATTGCCCCGGTGGGTGCGCAGCACGTCGCCCAGTTCCGTGACCACGGCCTCGGTGGCCTTGTGCGTGGGCATGGTGATCACCAGCGGGCCGTGCAGTCCCTCGCTGAGGTCCGGGACGGACAATTCCATGCAGTTCAGGGTGATGGCACCGTCGTCGCGCTTCTGCAGCCTGCCCTTGACCACCACGATCAGGTCCTCGGCAAGCACGGAAGCGATGGGCCCGTACACCTGGCCGAAGAACATCACCTCGATGGAACCGCCCAGGTCCTCCACCTCGGCACGGGCGTAGGCGTTGCCGCTGGCCTTGGCGATCCGCCGGCTGAGCGAGGTGATCATGCCGGCGATGGTGATGATGGCGCCGTCCTGGGGGCCGTCCTCGCCGAGGATGGACGTGATGCTCATTTCGGCGTGCTGGCTCAGGAGTCCCTCAAGGCCCTGCAGCGGGTGGTCGGACACGTACAGGCCCAGCATGTCCCGTTCGAAGGAGAGCTTGTCCTTCTTCTCCCATTCGGGCAGGTCCGGGATCTCGATGCTCAGGGACGCCTCCGATTCGGCCTCTTCGAAGCCGGCGAAGAGGTCGAACTGGCCGATGGCCTCGTTGCGCTTGAGCGTGATGACCGAATCGATGGCCTCCTCGTGGACCATCGCCAGGGCGCGGCGGTGGTGGCCCAGGGAATCGAACGCGCCGGACTTGATCAGCGATTCGATGGTCCTCTTGTTGCAGACCACGGCCGGGACCTTCATCAGGTAGTCCTTGAAGGACGTGAACGCGCCCTCGCTCTCGCGCGCCGCCACCATGGCCTCCACGGCGTTGACGCCGACGTTGCGGATGGCGCCCATGCCGAAGCGGATGTCGTTACCCACGGGGGTGAAGTTCAGGGCGGACTCGTTGACGTCCGGCGGCAGCACCGTGATGCCCATGCGGCGGCATTCGTTGAGGTAGATGGCGGACTTGTCCTTGTCATCACCCACCGAGGTCAGCAGCGCGGCCATGTACTCGGGCGCATAGTGGGCCTTGAGGTAGGCGGTCCAGTAGGAAATGACCCCGTACGCGGCCGAGTGCGCCTTGTTGAAGGCGTAGTCGGAGAACGGCAGCAGGATGTCCCAGAGGGTCTTGACGGCCTCCATGGAGTAGCCGTTGTCCTGCATGCCCTGGGAGAAGCCGGCGAACTGCTTGTCCAGTTCCGACTTCTTCTTCTTGCCCATGGCACGGCGGAGAATATCTGCCTGGCCCAGCGAGTACCCGGCCAGCTTCTGCGCCACGGCCATGACCTGCTCCTGGTACACGATCAGGCCGAAGGTGCCGCCCAGGATCTCCCTCAGGGGTTCCTCGAGTTCAGGGTGGATGGGAATGACTTCCTGGATCCCGTTTTTCCGGAGTGCGTAGTCGGTGTGCGCGTTGGCACCCATGGGGCCGGGACGGTAGAGCGCCAGGACGGCGGAAATGTCTTCGAAGTTGTCAGGCTTCATCAGCTTGAGCAGCGACCGCATGGGTCCGCCGTCGAGCTGGAAGACGCCCAGGGTGTCGCCGCGGGCCAGGAGTTCGTAGGACGGGGCGTCGTCCAGCTCCAGGTTTTCCAGGTCCAGGTCGATGCCGCGGTTCATCTTGATGTTCTCGAGGGCGTCGGAAATGATCGTTAGGTTCCGCAGGCCCAGGAAGTCCATCTTGATCAGGCCCAGGCCCTCGGACGTGGGGTAGTCGAACTGGGTGATGACCTGGCCGTCCTGGAAGCGGCGCATGATCGGGATGACGTCGATGATCGGGTCCGAGGACATGATGACGCCGGCCGCGTGCACGCCCCACTGGCGCTTCAGGCCCTCAATGCCCAGGGCCGTTTCGAAGACCTTGGCGGCTTCGGGGTCGGTGCTGATGAGCTGCCGGAAGTCGCCGGCTTCCGAATACCGCTTGGCTTCCGGGTTCTGGATGTCCGCCAGCGGGATGTCCTTGGCCATGACGGCCGGCGGCAGGGCTTTGGTCAGCTGTTCGCCCATGCTGAAGGGGTAGCCCAGCACTCGGGAGGAGTCCTTGAGTGCCTGCTTGGTCTTGATGGTGCCGTACGTGACGATCATGGCCACGCGCTCGTCGCCATACTTCCGGGTCACGTAGTCGATGACCTCGGAGCGGCGCCGGTCATCGAAGTCGACGTCGAAGTCGGGCATGGAGACGCGGTCCGGGTTGAGGAAGCGTTCGAAGATCAGGCCGTGCCGGAGCGGGTCGAGGTCGGTGATGCGCATCGCGTACGCCACCATGGAGCCTGCACCGGACCCACGGCCCGGACCTACCCGGATGCCGTTGTTCTTGGCCCAGTTGATGAAGTCGGCGACCACCAGGAAGTAGCCGGGGAAGCCCATGGACGTGATGACGCCGAGCTCGTAGTCGGCCTGTTTCCGGACATCGTCCGGGACACCGCCGGGGTAACGGTACTTCAGGCCCTTGTCCACTTCCTTGACCAGCCATGAGGTCTCGTCCTCGCCGGGCGGGCAGGGGAAGCGGGGCATGTAGTTGGCGTCCGTGTTGAAGGACACCTCGCACCGCTCGGCGATGAGCAGCGTGTTGTCGCAGGCGTCGGGGTGGTCGCGGAAGAGCTCCCGCATCTCCTGCGGGGATTTGAGGTAGTAGCCGCTGCCGGAGAAGGCGAACCGGGAACCGCCGTTGTCATACGTCGGCTCCAGCAGCGTGGAGCCGGACTGGATGGCCAGCAGGGCCTCGTGCGCCTTGGCGTCGTGCTCGTGGGTGTAGTGCAGGTCGTTGGTGGCCACCAGCGGCAGGTTCAGGTCCTTGGCCAGCCGCAGCAGGTCTCCGGTGACGCGCCGTTCGATGTCCAGGCCGTGGTCCATCAGCTCACAGAAATAGTTCTCGGCGCCGAAGATGTCCCGGAATTCGGCTGCCGCCTCCAGGGCTTCGCGGTACTGGCCGAGGCGCAGCCGCGTCTGGACCTCCCCGGACGGGCACCCTGTGGTGGCGATCAGGCCTTCGGAATAGGTGTTGAGCAGTTCGCGGTCCAGCCGCGGCCATTTGCCGAAGACCGAATCCAGGGACGCGATGGATGAGGCGCGGAACAGGTTCCGCATGCCCACGTTGTTGTAGCTCAGCAGCGTCATGTGCGTGTAGGAGCCACCACCGGAGACGTCGTCCTTGCGCTGGGACTCGTCACCCCACCGCACGCGTTCCTTGTCCGTGCGGGCGGTGCCCGGAGTCACATACGCTTCGACGCCGATGATTGGCTTGATGCCCTTGGCCTGGGCCTTCTGCCAGAAGTCGAACGCCCCGAACAGGTACCCGTGGTCCGTGGTGGCCAGGGCAGGCATGCCCAGGCGCTCGGTTTCGTCGAACAGCTCCCCCAGGCGGGCAGCTCCATCCAGCATGGAATATTCGGTGTGGGTGTGCAGGTGGACAAACGAATCATTGCTGGAACTCACCGCACTATTCTAAGCGCTGCGTGCCCGCCGCCCGGGCCGGTGGGGGCGTGTCAGGCCTTCCCGGATCCCAGCACGTCCAGGGCGTAGGCCAGGTCCTGCGGATAGTCACTGGTCACCGTGACGCGCTCCCCCGTTACCGGGTGGTCGAACGAGAGTTCCCGCGCGTGCAGCCACTGCCGGGTGAGCCCGAGGTTTGCAGCCAGCCGCGGGTCTGCGCCGTAGGTAAGGTCCCCGGCGCAGGGGTGGCGGAGCGCGGAGAAGTGGACGCGGATCTGGTGCGTCCGTCCGGTCTCAAGGTGGACTTCCACCAGGCTGGCCTTGCCGAACGCTTCAAGCACCTCATAGTGGGTGACGGAATCGCGGCCGTCCTCGATGACGGCGAAACGCCAGTCATGCCCGGGATGGCGGCCGATAGGCGCGTCGATGGTCCCGGTCAAAGGATCCGGCAGCCCCTGCACCACGGCGTGGTAGACCTTATCGACAGTGCGTTCCTTGAACGCCCGCTTGAGGGCGGTGTAGGCCCGCTCGGACTTCGCCACGACCATCACACCGGACGTGCCGACGTCGAGCCGGTGCACGATGCCCGCCCGCTCCGGGGCCCCTGAGGTGGAAATGCGGTAGCCCGCGGCGGCCAGGCCGCCCACCACGGTTGGTCCCACCCAGCCGGGCGAGGGGTGCGCGGCCACGCCCACGGGTTTGTCGACGACGACGAAATCGTCGTCGTCGAGCAGGATGTTCAGGCCTTCCACAGGTTCCTCCACGACTTCCAGCGGGTCGCGCCGTTCCGGCACGGTGATATCCAGGACATCCCCGGCCACGAGTTTTGCCGACTTGCCCAGCGTTTTGCCGCGGTGGAGCACATTGCCCTCCGCCAGCAGGGAGGCCGCGACGGAGCGCGAGACTCCGAGGATCCCGGCCAGTCCGGCGTCGGCACGGGTTCCGGCGTAGGCGTCTTCAACGACTATCCGCTCACTCATCGCCGGGCCCCTCCTTGCGTCCGCCGCCCACGCGGGTTCCGTCCAGGGCGATGCCCCGGATGGTCAGGATGCAGATAATGCCGACGGCGGACACCACGGCGGAATCGGCGATGTTGAAGATCGCAAAGTTGGGCAACTGGATGAAATCGACCACATGCCCCATTCCGAAGGACGGTTCACGGAACAGCCGGTCGGTCAGGTTTCCGAGCGCACCGCCCAGCAGCAGGCCCAGCGCCAACGACCACCAGGCGGATCCCAGCCTGCGGACCTGGAAGAGGATGGCAACGGCGACTCCGGCCATGATGAAGGAGAACACCCAGGTGATGTTCTCGCCAATGGAGAACGCAGCCCCGGAGTTCCGGATGAAGTACCAGTGCAGGAGGGGCGGGAGCACCGGGATCCGCTCGCCCTCGACCATGGTGGAGGTGACCCAGAGTTTGGTCAGCTGGTCCAGGACATAGGCAAACACCGCGAATCCGGCGAAGAGGGACAGCAGCACAGCCCGGCGCGGGCGCGGGGATGGCGGCACCGGGCGTGCGGCGTCGGCGGCAATTTCGTCAGTCATGGTGCTTTCATTCGTAAAACCGTGTGATGCCAAAAGCCGGCGGCCGAGGAATCCTCAGCCACCGGCTTTCAGAATACGTGCTGCCAGGTTAGTTGGCTTCGCTGACTTCCGGCGTCGCAACCGAGCCGCGTGCTTCCAGGTCGCGCAGCTGGCCCTCGATGTAGGCCTTCAGGCGGGAACGGTAGTCGCGTTCGAAGCCGCGCAGCTGCTCCACCTTCCGCTCCAGGACCGAACGCTGCTGTTCCAGCGCGCCGAGGATCTTGCGGGACTTTTCCTGGGCGTCGTTGACGAGGCTGCTGGCTTCGATCTGCGCTTCGGCGATGATCTTGTCCTTCTGCGCCTGGCCGTCAGCGACGTGGCGGTCGTGCATCTGCTGGGCCATGGCGAGCAGGCCGGCGGCCGACTCGGCGGAAGCGGTGGCGGCAGGAGCCTGCGCGGCGGGAGCGGCAGCAGCCGGAGCCGGCTGGACGTCCTTCTTCTTGGCGGCCTCGGCAGCCTTGGCCTCAGCCTCGGCCTTTTCGCGGGCTTCGTCCTTGTCAGCCTTGACCGGTGCGGGGACCTTTTCCACCACAGGAGCGGCGGCGGAGCTTGCCGGAACGCTGGAACCGGCCTCGGCGAGCTTCTTGCGAAGTTCGTCATTTTCCTGGTTCAGGCGGCGGAGCTCGACGACGATCTCGTCCAGGAAGTCGTCAACCTCGTCCTGGTCGTAGCCCTCGCGGAACTTGGTGGGCTGAAAGCGCTTGTTGACAACGTCTTCTGGCGTCAAAGCCATCTGGTCACCTCACTGGTCTGGTTAGTCAGTAGGCCTTCCGGCCGTCAAAACTACGGTACCTAAATTTGGTCTGCTTACTCTAATTCAACACTGCGGTGTCAAACTCAAGCTTTATCCGCTTTCACAGTAACTGTTCCCCGTCACGGAGCCCCGTTGCGGCGCCGGGGTGTTGGAGGCAAATCAGGCGAGTCCCCTGGTGATGTTCATCGCAATACTGACCCCAATGAAGAGGATCAGGAATCCCAGGTCCAGCGAGATGCCGCCCAGCCGGAGGGGCGGGATCATCCGCCGCAGCCCCTTCAGGGGAGGATCCGTGATCGTGTAGACGGTGTGGGCCACCACCAGCGCCGCACCCCTGGGGCGCCACTCCCGTGCGAACATCTGCACCCAGTCAAAGACCAGGCGGATGATGAGGGCGATAAAGAAGAGCAGCAGCGCGAGATAGACCAGTGCGAAAACAATTGCCATGGCTTAATTCATATCTCCGTATCCCGCGGTGGTGCCGAACGTCTTCTCTATTTCAGCACAGATGCCAGGCAGGTGTCCCTGCCTGGCATCGGCCGTGTCCTTGAAATCAGCTCTGGTTGAAGAAGCTGGCCTGCGTGTCGCTGGCTTTTTTGTCATCGCCGATCACTTCGACGTAGGACGGCGAGAGCAGGAATACCTTGTTCGTCACCCGTTCGATACTGCCGCGGAGGCCAAAAACCAGCCCGGCGGAAAAGTCCACCAGGCGCTTGGCGTCGGCTTCACCCATGTCCGTGACGTTCATGATGACCGGAATGCCGTCCCGGAAGCTCTCGCCGATGAGCTTGGCATCATTGTAGGAGCGCGGGTGGATCGTGGTGATCTGGCGGAGGCCGGTGTTCTCTTCACGGCTCGACGCCGCACGCTTAATCGGAGTCACAGGGGCGCGGTATTCCTCTTCAGGGGTGTAGGACGCCTCACGGCTGACTTCGCGGACCGGTGCTGGCGCACGGCGTTCCTCGCGGTCAACTTCCATTGTTTCGTCCTCATCCTTACGTGTGGTCTGTTGCTCGGGCTCGTAATGCTCATCGCCGTCGGCGAGCCCAAGATAGATCATTGTCTTGCGCAGAGCGCCGGCCATGGTCGACTCCTAATCGTGTCCCGTAAGCGGGCCGCCCAATGATTCGACAGCACTGGGGTCCCCCGCCCATCACTTCCAACAGGACCGACGCTACCCCACCGCGGGACGGGAACCGAGAATATCGGAACCGATTCGCAGGTGTGTCGCTCCGAACATGATGGCCTCTTCCAGGTCCTGGCTCATGCCGGCGGAGATGGCTGTGGCACCGGGGTGTCGGGCCCTCAGCCGCGCGGAGATGCCGGCCAGCTTCTCAAAGGCCGGCCCCGCCGGCAGGCCCAACGGGGCCACGGCCATGACGCCAGCAAGGTTCAGGCTGCCTTCGCCGGCGATCCTCTCCGCCAGTTCCGGGACGTCGGCCGGGGCCGCTCCGCCGCGGTGCGCGCCGCCGTCGTCCGCCAGGCAGACCTGGATGAAGCAGTCCAATGGTGGACGCCCGCTGGCGTCCATCTCGTTCCGGGCCGCCTTTGCAAGGGCGTCAACCAGCTGGTGCCGGTCCACCGAGTGCACGGCGGTAGCGTAACGGACCACTGACTTGGCCTTTTTTGTCTGCAGCTGGCCGACGAAGTGCCAGGTGAGCCGGCAGTCGGCGAGTTCCGCGGTCTTGGCGGATGCTTCCTGGTCCCGGTTTTCCCCCACGTCCGTGACACCAAGCGCGGCGAGCCGCCGGATGTCCGCGGCCGGGTGGAATTTGGTGACCACGATCAGGGTCGGCAACCTGTCGCTGCGCCCCGCGGCCGCGGCGGCGTCCGAGATGCGCTGCCGCACAGCGGCGAGGCGTACGGCCAGTTCGGCAGTCCGGGGGTCGTTGTGTTCTTCGGCGGAGGTGCTGGGGTCAGTCATGGCACCACACCAGCCCGGCGAAGCGTCCGGTATTCCGGTCGCGGCGGTACGAAAACAGGTTCTCCGTCTCCAGCGTGCAGGCACCGGAGTATTCCACCTGCACACCGGCAGCCTCGAGCTGGCTGCGGGCCCCCGCCGGCAGGTCCAGGGCTGGCGTTCCCCACGAGGTGTCGCTCCAGGTTGCGGGCACCCGGCCGGCGACCTCATCGCGGAGGGCTGCCGGAACTTCGTAACAGGCGCCGCAAATCGAGGGACCGAGCCAGGCGCGGATGCCGGAGGCGCCAAGGGACGCCATTCTTTCCACCGAGGCCGGAAGGACGCCGTTGGCAATGCCGGGGCGGCCGGCGTGGACGGCGGCGAGGACGGGACCGTTGGCAGAGATTCCCGCCAGCAGGACGGGAATGCAGTCGGCCACCATGACGGCCAGCGGCAGGCCGCGGGAGACCATGGCGTCTGCCTCCGGAAGCGGGGTGCCGGCATCCATCACGGCAACGTTTGCGCCGTGGACCTGGTTCATGAAGCGCAGCGACTGGGTCTCCACGCCAATGGACTGTTCCACGCGCCGCCGGCGCTCCCGGACCACCGCGGGGTCATCCCCCACGTGCAGGGCCAGGTTGCCGGCCTCCGCGTCAGTGAATGCGGCCGACACCCCGGGAAGGATGTCGGCGCGCCAATGGAACAAGCCG
Organism: Arthrobacter sp. C152; assembly: GCF_054890965.1. Classification (NCBI taxonomy): domain Bacteria; kingdom Bacillati; phylum Actinomycetota; class Actinomycetes; order Micrococcales; family Micrococcaceae; genus Arthrobacter; species Arthrobacter sp. C152. The sequence goes on along the minus strand of NZ_JBTZSU010000032.1, from coordinate 41,319 downwards.
CTGCCTACTTCAGGAAGTCGGGGACATCCAGGTCGTCCGGGTGGGTGCCGGTCAGGTCCGGCTCCACAACGGACGGGAGGTCGACGTCGAAGCCGGAGTCCGCCGGCACAGCTGACGGCCGCTGCTGGCCCCAGTTGCTCAGCCCCGCGGCGCCGACACCGGCGTGGATCGGCTGGACGTTGGCCTGGTGGCTGGTGGACTGGGGCTGCGCGGATGCGGGGGCTGCAGCCGGGGCGGCCGGCCGCTGCGGCGCTGCCTGCGACTGCGACTGGTCCATGGAAGGTGAGGTGGCCTTGACGTCGTCGAAGCCAGCGGCGATCACCGTGACACGCGCTTCATCCCCGAGGGCATCGTCAATCACGGCACCGAAGATGATGTTGGCCTCGGGGTGGGCAACCTCCTGGACCAGGCGGGCGGCCTCGTTGATCTCGAACAGGCCCAGGTCCGAACCCCCCTGGATGGACAGCAGCACGCCGTGGGCGCCATCGATGGACGCTTCGAGCAGCGGCGAGGCGATGGCCAGTTCGGCCGCCTTGACGGCGCGGTCTTCACCGCGGGCGGAGCCGATGCCCATCAGGGCGGAGCCGGCGCCCTGCATGACCGACTTGACGTCGGCGAAGTCGAGGTTGATCAGGCCCGGAGTGGTGATGAGGTCGGTGATGCCCTGGACACCGGAGAGCAGCACCTGGTCCGCGGAGCGGAAGGCGTCAAGGACCGAGACGTTGCGGTCGCTGATGGACAGCAGGCGGTCGTTGGGGATCACGATCAGGGTGTCGACTTCGTCGCGGAGGGCGTCGATGCCGGCTTCCGCGGAGCCGGCGCGGCGGCGGCCCTCGAAGGTGAACGGGCGGGTGACGACGCCGATGGTCAGGGCGCCGAGGGAGCGTGCGATCCGGGCGACGACGGGCGCGCCGCCCGTGCCAGTGCCACCGCCTTCACCTGCGGTCACGAACACCATGTCGGCGCCGCGCAGGACTTCCTCGATCTCGTCCGCGTGGTCCTCGGCGGCCTGCTTGCCCACCTCCGGGTTGGCACCTGCTCCGAGGCCACGGGTCAGCTCGCGTCCGACGTCGAGCTTCACGTCGGCGTCGCTCATCAGCAGTGCCTGGGCGTCGGTATTGATCGCGATGAACTCAACACCCCGAAGCCCGACCTCGATCATGCGGTTGACTGCGTTCACGCCACCGCCGCCGATGCCGACGACTTTGATGACGGCCAAGTAATTCTGCGGAGCTGCCACGTTACGTGTCCCTTGTTCGTGTCTTATTGCGAAAACTGATGGAGAGCTTGAAGGCTACAACCTTAACCTTCGAGTTGAAGGTTATAGTTATGTCAAGTAACTCTTGTCTGTGACGGTATTTCCTCTGGTTCGGACATTCAATAACCGGGTCCGCGTGTCGGATTAATACCGGGAAAGAAAGTGCTCAGCGCGTCACAGGCTGGCGCGGCACGCTGACATCGTAGACCCGGACAGGGTTCTTGGGATCAACCGGAGCCTTGAGCAGCGCGGCCAAAACCTTGGCCTTGAGCTCCTTCTCCGAAGCGTTTCCCCAAACGATGGTCTGGCCATCCACGAGTTTGAGTTCGACGGCGTCCACGGACTGGGCGGAGGCATTGGAGAGTTTGGCCAGCACGTCGGCCGGCAGGGCAGCCAGGACTGCGGCGGTGGCCCTGAACAGGTCCTGGCCGATGGCGCCCGCGCCCCCATCAATGACCGGCAGGGAGGCCGATGCGGGGTCGTCCGTGGTGGCCAGCTGGATCCCGTCGACGTCCACCAACTGGTACTGCTCCCCCTGCTTGACCAGGGCCACCGGAATGCGTTCGTGCACGGCGACGGCAAGCGTCGACGGCGGGCGGGCCTCCACGGTAACGGACTTGACCTGGACCAGCGTGTCCAGGAGGCCACGGACTTCGTCGTCGCTGATCTGCGGCAGCGGCTTGCCCCGCAGTGGTTCCAGCGCAGCCTCGACCTGTCCCGGCGTGGTGAGTTTCGTGCCCGAAACGGAGATGGTCTGCAGTGCCAGCAGCGGCGAGCAGACGGCGGCCGCCAGCAGCCCGGCCACGAGGGCCAGCACCGTGCCCGCCACGAGCAGCGCCCTCTTCCGGCGGCGCTTGCCCTTCGGTTCCGGGAACGCCAGGACCGTGGCGCCCGCGGCCTTCTGCTCCTTTGCCGCCTTCGGCGCATCCTTCGCCGGCTTCGGTGCGGCCTCGTCCGGGACGCTGCGGGATGCGGTGATCACGTCACCAGTGGCGGCTGTGTCCTTTGTGGCGCCGGTCCCCGGTTCCGCTTCCGGGCGCCTGTTGCGGCCGGCCGGGGAATAGGTGGGGCGGCGGGTGCTAGCCACGCAGGGCCTCCACAATCCGGGGGCCGTACGCCGTGACGTCTCCGGCGCCGACGGTCAGGACGATGTCCCCGTCTGAGGCTACGGCGGTCACGGCCGCGACGGCGTCGCCGGGAGCCACCAGCCTGCCGGCCGCGCGCAGGTGGTCCGTGATAAGCCGGCTGCTGACCCCGGGGATGGGATCCTCCCTCGCCGGGTAGATGTCCAGGACCAGCGCGGTATCGGCAAGGTTCAAGGCGTCGGCGAACTCTTCCGCGAATTCCCGCGTCCGGGAAAACAGGTGCGGCTGGAACAGGACGTGGACCTTGTGCTCCCCCGCGACGGACCGCGCCGCGGCGAGGGCGGCCCGCACTTCCGTGGGGTGGTGGGCGTAGTCGTCGAAGACGCGCACCCCCCGTTCCCAGCCCTTCAGTTCAAAACGGCGCGATGCCCCCGAGAACCGTGCGAGCCCTGCCGCTGCCGCCGCCGGCTCCACGCCGAGCTCGAGGGCGACGGCAAAAGCCGCGGCCGCGTTGAGCGCGTTGTGCCTGCCGGGTACCTGCAGGGCAAGGCCGAATGTCCCGGCCGCCGTGGATACGGACACCTGGCCCGGACCGCCGTCAAGCAGCTTCACGTCGGCCTCCCCGCTTGTGCCGTAGAGGATGACGCGGGTGTTGCCACGGGCCTTGGTCCTGGCGGCAAGCGCCAGCGCGCCGGGGTCGTCGGCGCAGGCAACCAGCACTCCGTCGGCGGGCAGCAGGGCGGTGAAGCGGTCGAAGGACTCGTACACGGCCTCCGCCGTGCCGTAGAAGTCCAAGTGGTCGGGCTCGACGTTGGTGACGACGGCGATCCGGGGCCGGTAGTTGAGGAAGGAGCCGTCGGATTCGTCCGCTTCGGCGACGAAGATCCCGGAGTGCCCGGAGGCGGCGTTGACGCCGAGGGCAGGCACGTTGGCGCCGATCGCGAAGGTGGGATCGAGCCCGGCGCCCTGGAGCAGCACGGTGACCATCGACGTCGTCGTGGACTTGCCGTGCGTTCCCGCTACGGTCACCACGATGTCCCCGCCCATGGTCGCGGCGAGTGCCTGGGAACGGTGCAGCACCGGCAGGCCTGCCTGCCGTGCGGCCGCGAGCTCGGGGTTGTCCCCGCGGATCGCCGAACCGGCAACCACGGTCTGCGCGTCCCCCAGGTGTGCGGCGTCGTAGCCGACGGCGATGCGCGCACCAGCCGCGGCGAGGTCGGCCATGACGGGAAGGTCCTTCGCGTCGGAGCCGCTGACGGGCACGCCGCGGGCCACCATGATCCGGGCCACGGCAGACATGCCTACTCCCCCGATGCCGATGAAGTGCACCCGGCCAAGGGCATCCAGTCCTGCGCTGTTGGGGTTCATGCGGGTACCGCTTCCAGGATGAGGCCAGCCATGCGCTGGTCGGCGTTTCGGATGCCCAGCCGGTAGGAATTGGCTTCCATCCCGGCGAGCCGTGCTTTGTCAGTGATCAGCGGGACCAGTTCCCTGGCGACCCACCCGGCCGTGAAGTCCCGGTCGGCCACCAGCAGGGCACCTCCTGCGGCGACGAGCCCTGCGGCGTTCAGCGCCTGTTCCCCATTGCCGATCGGCAGGGGCACCAGGACGGCGGGAACGCCGACGGCGGCCACCTCGCACACCGTAGCGGCGCCGGACCGGGCCAGCAGCAGGTCAGCCGCCGCGTAGGCGAGTTCCATGCCATCGATGTACTCCACCTGGCGGTAGCCCTGGGCGGCCAGCGGCCGGCCCCCCTCGTCCAGGACGGTCTTGCCGCGGCCGGTGATATGCAGGGTCTGGATCCCCGCGGAGGAAAGTTGCCCGACAACATTGGCGATGGTCCGGTTGATGCTTTGCGCTCCGGAGGATCCGCCGGTGACGATCAGGGTGGGCTGGTGGGGGTCCAGACCCAGCGCTTCGCGGGCCGCGGCGCGGGCGGCCTTGCGGTCCAGGCTGGAAATCTCCGTCCGCATGGGCATCCCGACATGCACCGCCTTCGGCAGGGGTGTCCCCTCGAAGGCGACAGCCACCCGCGCGCCCAGGAGCGCACCCACTCGGTTGGCAAGGCCCGGCCGGGCATTGGCTTCATGGATCACGATGGGAATCCGCCGCTTCCGTGCCGCAAGGTACATCGGGGTGCAGACATAGCCGCCCACGCCCACCAGGACGTCGGCCGCGGCACTGTCGAGGATGGCGCCCGCCTGGCGGACGGCGCCGGACAGCCGGGCCGGAAGGCGCAGCAGGTCGGCGGACGGCTTCCGGGGAAAGGGCACGCGGTCGATCGTTGCCAGCTCGACGCCGGCGGCCGGGACCAGCCGGGTTTCCATCCCTGCCGGTGTTCCCACGGCAAGGATCGCTGCCTCCGGCGAGGCACTCCGAAGGGCGGCGGCAATGGCGAGCAGCGGGCTGATATGGCCTGCTGTTCCGCCGCCGGCCAGGACGATGGAGGGGTGGGTCGGAGTCATTTCGGGTTAGGCACGCTTCCTTGCAGTCTTTGGTTGGCGGGTGGTGTTCCGCCCTTTCCGGGACTTGAATGTGAGCATCCGCTTGGGCCGGATGGCGGGCGCCATCTGTTCGCGGGCCAGGGACAGGACCACGCCGATGGCACACAGGGACATCAGCAGCGCGGACCCTCCGTAGGAGATAAACGGCAGCGGGACGCCGATAACGGGCATCAGCCCGGTCACCACCGACATGTTCACGGTTGCCTGGCCGAGCAGCCAGACCATGATGGTACCGGCCAGGACCCGGTGGAACATGTCGGCCTGGGCCACGACCACGCGGTAGATGGCGGCGCCGAGGATGGCGAAGAGGATCAGGACGACGACGGTCCCCACCAGCCCGAGTTCCTCGCCGATGATGGCGAAGATGAAGTCGTTGTGCGCTTCCGGGATCCAGCTGTACTTTTGCCGGCTCTGCCCCAGGCCCACCCCCAGCCACCCGCCGGAGGCGAGCCCGTACATGCCGTTGGTGGCCTGGTAGTTCGCATCGATCCCGTCAGCGCACGACTGTCCTGTCCACCATGAGGTGATGCGGCACATGCGGTTCGAGCTGGTGACGGCCATGACGGCGGTGCCCGCGGCGGCGATGATGCCCGCGATGCCGAAAAGATAGAGCGGAACGCCCGCGAAGAAGAGGGCGGCCGCGACGATCATCATGATGATCATGGCGGTGCCGAGGTCGTTGCCCACCAGGACCAGGACGACGATGACGGCGGCCACGGGCACCGCCGGGACCAGCACGTGCTGCCAGCGGCTGATCAGGTGCCCCTTCCGGGCCAGGACGGTGGCCATCCAGAGCGCCAGGGCAAGCTTGGCTGCCTCCGACGGCTGAAAGGTGACGCCGCCCAGGTCGATCCAGTTGCGGTTGCCGTTGATCTCGTCGCCGATGACCTGCACCAGGCCCAGGAGCACCACGGCCGCACCGATGCCGGGCCAGGCCAGCCGCTTGAGCCACACGACGTTGACGCGCGAGAGCACGAACATGGTGAAGATGCCCAGCGCGGCGAAGACGCCCTGCTTCAGGGCGTCACCGTACGGCGACTTGCCGGCGGCGATCGATTCGACGCTTGAGGCCGACAGGACCATCATGATCCCGATGGCCGTCAGGGCGAGGGTGGCGCCGAGGATGAGGTAGTAGGTGGAGCCGTTTCGTGACGTGCCCGTACCTTCCAGGGCGGACCAGAACCTGCGGTAGATGGTCCGCAGCCTGTCTAAGGCGGAAGCTTGGCCCCGGGTGCCCGCCGCGGTGGAACCGGCGCGCGGCTTGCCGTTCTGCGGCCTGGTGGGCGTGCTGACCATTGTTACTCCTCGCCGGTCTGGGCCTGCCCTTCCACAAGCTCGCGGACAGCGTCGATGAAAGCACCACCACGGTGAGCATAGGAAGAGAACTGATCCATGGACGCAGCTGCCGGAGCCATCAGCACGGTATCGCCTGATTCGGCCAGCCGCGCTGCCGCCGCAACGGCCCTGGCCATCACCTCTTCACCGTGGCCGGGGGTTCCGGCCGGGGTGCCGCCAGGTGCCGCAGCAGTCTGCACCCCTTCAGTGTCACCCGCTCCCGGCTCGATCACCGGGACATCGGGCGCGTGTCGCTGGAGGGCCTCGCGGAGCGGCGATGTCTCTGTTCCGATCAGGACCACGGCCTTCAACCGGTGGGCGTGTTCGCGGACCAGGTCGTCGTACGTGACGCCCTTGGACAGTCCCCCGGCGATCCAGACCACGTGGTTGAACGCGGACAGGGAGGCCGAGGCGGCGTGTGGATTGGTGGCTTTGGAGTCGTTGATCCAGAGGACCCCGTTCATGCGGGCCACGGGCTGGATGCGGTGGTCGCCGGGGACGTAGTCCTGGATGCCCTGGCGCACCGCCTTGGGTTCCACCCCGTAGGCCCTGACCAGGGCCGCGGCAGCGAGGGCGTTGGCCATCATGTGCCGGGGCGCCAGTGGACCGAGGTCCGTCATGGCTGCCAGCTCAGCTGCGCTGTCCTTGCGTTCTTCGATGAAGGCGCGGTCCACCAGCAGCCCCTCCACGACGCCGAGCATGCTGATGGCGGGGGTGAGTGTGGTGAAAGCGACGGCGCGGCAGCCTTCCACGACGTCGGCGTTCTCCACCATGCGTTCGGTTTCGACCTGCTCGGCGTTGTAGATGCAGGCCTTCCGGGTCCGTTCGTAGACCTTCGCCTTGTCCGCCAGGTAGGAGTCGTAGGAGCCGTGCCAGTCGACGTGGTCTTCGGCGACGTTCAGGCAGACGCTGGCCACGGGCGAGACGGATTCCGCCCAGTGCAGCTGGAAGCTGGAGAGTTCGACGGCGAAGACGTCGTAGTCGACCGGCTCGCGGATGGCATCCAGGATGGGTTTTCCGACGTTGCCGACAGCAACGGCCTTCAGCCCGGCGGCGCGGAGCATTGATTCGGTCAGGCCGACGGTGGTGGTCTTGCCGTTGGTGCCCGTGATGGTCAGCCAGTCAGCCGTCTTCCGGCCCTCGCGCACCCGCACCCGCCAGGCGAGTTCCACGTCGCCCCATACCGGGATGTGGGCCCGTGCCGCCGCTGCGAGCAGCGCCTGGTCCGGCCGCCAGCCTGGCGAGGTGACGATCAGTTCGGGGAGTTCACCGTCGATCCGGGGCATGCGGGTCACTGCCTCCGGGCCCAACAGCACGTCGGCGGCACCGACGATTTTCAGGGTGTCGGCGTGGGCCCGGGCCGTGTCACTGGTGGCAGCGTCCACCACCACCACGCGGGCGCCAAGTTCGATCAGGGTGTCCGCCGCGGCGAAGCCGGACACTCCAATGCCGGTCACGGCCACGCGCAGGCCGGCCCAGTCCGAGTCCCAGGAGACGAGGTTTTGCAGGCGGGGGGAAACGGTCACAGCAGTACAACCCATTCAGCGTAGAAAATGCCCAGTCCGACGGCGACGAAGAGGCCGCCCAGGATCCAGAACCGAACCACGACGGTGACCTCGGCCCACCCTTTCAGTTCGAAGTGGTGCTGCAGCGGCGCCATCTTGAAAACGCGCTTGCCGCCGGTGGCCTTGAAGTAGCCCACCTGGATGATCACCGAGAGGGTGATCAGGACGAACAGTCCGCCCACGATGCCCAGCAGGAGTTCGGTCCGGGACAGGATGGCGAAGCCGGCGACGGCACCGCCGATGGCGAGCGATCCGGTGTCCCCCATGAATATCTTGGCCGGCGAGGTGTTCCACCAGAGGAAGCCCACCAGCGCGGCGCTGAGGATCGCGGCCAGGAGCGCCAGGTCCAGCGGGTCCCGGACCAGGTAGCAGCCGCTTCCGGCTTCCCGGGGGGACCCGCAGGCCTGGTTGCTCTGCCATATGCCCATCAGCGTATATGCGCCGAACACCATGACCGACGCTCCCGCGGCCAGCCCGTCCAGGCCGTCCGTCAGGTTCACGCCGTTGGTGGCGGCGGTGACGATGATGTTGGACCAGATCACGAACAGGATGGCGCCGAGGACGGTGCCTCCGAAAGCCAGGTCAAGCCATGGCAGGTCGCGGACCAGGGAGATCTTGGTGGATGCCGGGGTCAGGCCGTCCTCGTTGGGGAAGTTCAGCGCCAGCACCGCGAAGACGATGCCCACCAGGCCCTGCAGGATCAGCTTCGCCTTGGCATTGAGCCCGAGGCTGCGCTGCCGGGAAATCTTGATGAAGTCGTCCAGGAAGCCCACCAGGCCCATGCCCACCATGAGGAAGAGCAGGATGAGGGCGGAGGCGGACGGCCCGGGGGAATCCGGGTTCATCATCAGCATGATGAGGTGGGTAAGCCCGTAGCTCAGGAGCACCGCGGTCACCACGACCGTGCCGCCCATGGTGGGGGTGCCGCGCTTGGTGTGGTGCGAGGTCGGTCCGTCGTCCCGGATGAACTGGCCGTAGCCGCGGCGCACAAGGAGCCGGATAAACAGCGGGGTGCCCACCAGGGCGCACAGCAGCGCCAGGCCCGCACCGATCAAAAGTGCAATCACAGCTGAGTGCTCCTTTCATCGGCCGGCCGCGGGGTTGGGGGTAATGCTATCCGATCGCCTAAATGGCGAAGGCCCACGCTGTTGGAGGATTTGAACAGCACCAGGTCGCCGGGCTCCAGTTCGGCGTCCAGCACGTCGTAGGCCTCGTCGAGGGTTTCCGCGAAGAGGCACTCGTCTCCCCAGGAGCCTTCCTGGACTGCAGAGACGTACAGGGCACGGGCTTCACGCCCCACCACCAGCAGCCGGGAGATGTTGAGCCTGACCACCTGGGTGCCTACGGCCGTGTGTTCGCGGATCGAGTCCTCGCCAAGTTCCAGCATGGCTCCCAGGACCGCCCAGGTGCGGCGGCCACGGCCGAGGTCGGCCAGGGTGCGCAGGGCCGCGCGCATGGATTCGGGGTTGGCGTTGTAGGCGTCGTTGATGACCGTGACGCCGTCTTCGCGTTCGGTGCGTTCCATCCGCCAGCGGCTGGCGGCGGCCTGGTTGCTAAGGGACCCCGCAATCTGCTCGCCCGGTACCCCGGCGGCCCAGGCCGCGGCTGCGGCGGCAAGCAGGTTTCCGGTGTGGTGGGCACCGATGATGCGGCTGCTGACGTGCCGCGGGGCGGCGCCGTCGGGCAATTGAAGATCGAATTCGGGGCTCCCGCCGGCGTTGGTGTCGGCGTTCAGTGCCGCTACCTGCGCATCGGGCCGGCCTTCGGCAGAAAAGCCAAGGACCGTTGCCGTGGTGCGGCTGCGCATGGCGGCCACGCGTTCGTCGTCGAGGTTGATGATGGCGGTGCCCTCCGCCGTCAGGCCTTCGACCATCTCGCCCTTGGCCACGGCGATGTTGTCGACTCCGCCGAATTCCCCGGCGTGTGCCGTGCCCACGGCAAGGACGACACCGATGTCCGGCTTGACCATGTCGGCGAGGTAGCGGATGTGGCCCACGCCGGTGGCGCCCATCTCGATGACCAGGTAGCGGGTGTCGGTGCCTGCCCGGAAGACCGTCAGCGGCACGCCGACTTCGCCGTTGTAGGACCCTTGCGGCGCCACCGTGTTCCCCTGTGTGGCAAGGATTCCTGCCAGCAGGTCCTTGGTGGTGGTCTTTCCGGCTGAGCCGGTGATGCCCACGACGGTGAGCTGGCCGCCGGCTTCGGCGCGGGCGGCGCGGATGCGGCGGACGGCTTCGGCGGCGAGGGCGCCCATGGCGAGGACCGCGTCGGCCACCACAACGGACGGGTAGGTGGTGCCGTCTGCGGCAGCGGCCGGGCGTTCAACCAGGGCCAGGCTGGCCCCGGCGGCAAACGCCTGCCCGATGAAGTCGTGGCCGTCGGCGTGCTCGCCGGGCTTCGCGACGTAGAGCGAGCCCTGGGTGGCTTCGCGTGAATCCGTAACCACCGACAGGGGCGTGATTCCGGGATCGGCGTCCAGGCGCCCACTGGTGATTTCGGCAATTTCCGCCGCTGTAAATGCAATCATCTCGGTCTAGGACTCTATCCGGTCGTCATGGAGAACGTTGAATCCCCTGGCTGTCAAGGCATTGCGCAGTTCCACCCTGTCGTCCAGGGCGAGATTGACGCCTTTCACTTCCTGCCACACTTCATGGCCGCGGCCGGCAACGAGGATGGTGTCCTGCGGGCGTGCCAGTTCAACCGCACGGCGGATGGCCTCCCCGCGCGGGAAGACTTCAAGCAGTTCGCTGGCAAGGGACCCGGCCTTTACCGCTTCACGGGCCCCGGCCAGGACGTCCGCACGGATTGTTGCGGCGTCCTCGTCGTGGGGGTCGTCGTCGGTGATGATGACGGTGTCGGCCAGCCGGGCGGCGATGGCGCCCATGGCGGGGCGCTTGCCCTGGTCGCGCTGGCCGGTGGCGCCGAACACCACGATCAGCCGGGAGCCGGGTTCGGGTGACCGGACCGCTTCCAGTGCCCTGGCCAGGGCGTCGGTGTTGTGGGCGAAGTCGACCACGGCGGCCGGCTGTTCGGAGATCAGCTGCATGCGCCCGGGAACCGCCACCGTGAGGGGGTCGTGGGTGTCCAGCGCTTCCTGCAGGGACGGCAGGTCCACCCCCGCAGTGAGCACCATGACCACGGCGAGGGCTGCGTTGGCCACGTTGAAGCTGCCGGGCAGCCCGGTGTGGATGGTGAGCCGGGCGCCGTCCGGTCCGGCGAGTGTAAAGCCCGTGCCGAGCCCGCGGGACGCGGTGCTGGTGACCGTCCAGTCAGCGGGCGTTCCCGGGGTGGTGCTGACGGTGGTGACGGGCACCTCCGCCGAGCCGGCGAGGCGGCGGCCCCACTCGTCGTCGACCATCACCACAGCCTTGCGGGCGCGCCGGGCGGTAAACAGGTCCGCCTTGGTGGCGAAGTAGCCTTCCATGCTCTGGTGCAGGTCCAAGTGGTCCTGGGTGAGGTTGGTGAAGCCGGCGACGTCGAACACCAGTCCGTCGACGCGCTGGTAGGAGATGGCGTGCGAAGAGACCTCCATCGCCGCAGCGTCGAGGCCCTCTTCGCGCATGAGGGCCAGCAGGCCATGGACCTCGGTCGATTCGGGTGTGGTGAGGAGGCTGGGAATGGGTTCACCGCCGGCCAGGATCTCGATGGTGCCGATCAGGCCGCTGCGCTTCCCGAGCGCGCGCACCAGCGAGGTGATGAAGTAGGTGGTGGTGGTCTTGCCGTTCGTGCCGGTCACGCCGAACAGCGGCAGCTGGCTCCCGGCCTGGCTCCGGTAGATCATGGCAGACAACGGCCCCACAACGTTGCGCGGGTTGTCCACGACGAGCACGGGGACGCTGGTGTCGGTGGCCAACGCAAGCAGGCGTGCGCCGGCGTCGTCTGTCAGGATGGCTGCCGCCCCTGCCTTGATGGCGTCCGCAGCGAAATCCGCGCCGTGCCTGCTGGCGCCCGGCAGCGCCACATACAGGTCTCCCTGTTCCACGGTCCGGGAGTTGAGCGAGATTCCGGTGATCTCCCCGTCAGCAGCGGGTGCCGGTACCACCACGCCGAGTGCATCGCCCACGGCGGCCAGGCGGACTGCCTCAACGGCTGAGGGCCGGAAGCGGCCTGGACGGGCTTCCCGGGCGGCGTCGCCGCCGGGCGTGGTGAACTCTGACAAGGGGATCTCCGATGGTGCTAGTGATAGTGCCCGGCATGGATTTCCCGGGCACCGTGATGCGCTGGATGCTGCTGGTACTTCCGGCGTCGCGGGCGGTTACTTGGCGTACTGGGGCATCCGGGCCGGCTCGCCGGTGGAAGGCTGGATGTTGTAGGTGCGCAGCGTCTGGCTCATGACGGACCGGAACACCGGCCCGTTGGTGATGCCGTAGATGCTGCCCTTCGGCCGCTGGAGCACCACCTCCACAATAAACCGAGGATCATCCATGGGCGCCATCCCCACGATCGAGGCGGTGTACCCGCAGTAGCCCGACTTGCCGTCGTCGCACGGGGACTCGGACGTGCCGGTCTTGGCGCCCACCCGGTAGCCGTCGATCCCGGCGTCCTTGATCTCCCCCTCGGTGACCGCGCTTTCCAGGATGTCCTGGACCTGCTGGGCGGTTTCATTGGAGACAATCTCGCGGGCTGGCTGCGCCGGCACTTTCTCTTCGGTGCCGTCCGGGGAGATGTACGAGTCGATGAGCCGGGGCTGGAGCATCACGCCGTTGTTGGCGATGCTCTGGTAGGCACGCACGGTCTGGAGCGTGGACTGCGAAACGCCCTGCCCGAAGAGGACGGTGTACTGCTGGCGTCCATCCCACTGGTCGGCGGGGGTCAGGATGCCCGACGCCGTCGCCGGCAGCCCGATGTCGGGGGCCTCGCCGATGCCGAACTTCTTCAGCCAGTCGTAACGCTGTTCCTTGCTGAGCCGCTGGCCGGCCATTACGGTGCCGGTGTTCATGGAGTAGCCGATGATGCCGGCGAGTGTGCGCTCTTCGGTGCCGTGGGTGAAGGCGTCGCTGAAGGTTTGCCCGTCCACGGTGTAGGTGGGCGGAATGGTGAACCGGTCCAGGGGGCTGGCCAGGCCTTCATCGATGACCGCCGCGGCCGTCATCATCTTTTCCACCGAGCCTGGCTCGTAGGCGGCCGTCACGGAGCGCACGCCGCGGTCCTTCGCGGCCACCATGCCGGGGTTGTTGGGGTCGGGCGAGTTCGTATCGGCCAGCGCAAGGAGGTTGCCCGTCTTGGCGTCCATCACGATGATGACACCCCATTCGGCGCTGAGCTTGTCCGCCTGGCTCTGGATGGCCTGCTGGGCAAAGTACTGGAGGTCGGAGTTCAGGGTGAGCTTGACGTCCTTGCCGTTCTGCGGCGGCGTCAGTTCGTCGACACCGACGGGGATGCGCAGGCCGTCCGCCCCGATTTCGAACAAACGCTTGCCGTCCTTGCCCTTGAGCAGGTCGTCCTGGGTCTGTTCAATGCCGGCCTGTCCCGTGGTGCCGTCCTGCAGGAAGCCCACCACTCCCCCGGCGACCGCGCCGTTGGGATATACGCGCTTGCTGACGCCTTCGGCCACGATTCCGGGTACCTGGAGTTTCGAGATCCGGTCTTCGACGTCGGGCTTCACGTCCTTCGCGACGATGTAGTAGGGCGCCTGGCCGGTGACTGCATCACGCACGGCGTTGGTGTCCATGCCGAGGGCGGCGGCAAGTTCGGAGATCGCCTGGTCGCGACTGACGTCCACCAGCTTCTCGTGGCCATCCGCCTGCTCCAGCCGCTTGTAGGACTCGGTCTTGGTGTTGACGCGCTGGTCCACCACGATGTTGTAGCGGATGACGCTGTTCGCCAGGACAGTGCCACGGGAGTCAAGGATGCTGCCCCTCTCGGCAGGCAGCACCGCGGAGGTCATGCGGCTGTTCAGTGCGGCCTCGGCCATCCCCCCGACGTCGAGGCCTTGCACCAGGAAGAGCTTGCCGCCGACCACCAGCAGGAGCGTCAGCATGATGCCGAGCCCCAGGCGCAGCCTCTTGGTGGCGTTGGGCACGTTGCCTTTTCCTGCTTTGCCGGACTTTTGCGCCACCGTGTAATTCCTCGCTGCTTGACCTTGCTGCCTGACCTGCCTGTTGACCTACTGTCCGGGAACCTTCTGCTGCGGCGCCGGAACGGAGCCGCCGTGAAGCTCGGGCGCCGGGGCCGCCGGGGTGGGCTGCGCAGCGGGAGCCGTCGGCGCCGGCGTGGCTGCGGGAGCGGGTGTTGCCGCGGCGGAGGCTGCGGGGGCGGAGGCTGCAGCCTTGCCCTTGTCAGCTTCGGCTGCCTTCGAGGCAGGCGGAACAATCTGCTGGCCGGCCACCGCCGGGGCAGGGATGACAGCTCCCGCGGCTGCGCCCTTGACCGCGGGCGTCGCCTTTCCTGTGACGGACAGGGTGGACAGGTCGATCTGGCCCTTGACGGTGGATGCCACCATTCCAAGTTCCGTGGCCTTGGCGGCCAGGTTCTGCGGCGCCTCGTAGCCCTGCACCTGCTGGGTGAGATCCTGGTTCTGCTTGGTCAGGGTGCTTTGCTTGGCGCGCAGCTCCACGAGCTGGTACTGGGCCGTGGAGACCGAGATGTTCAGGACCAGCACCGCAAGCAGTGCCACGGCCAGCATGGCAAAGCAGAGCACCACGAAGGGCGCGCGGCGCTTGCGCGGTGCCGTGCGGACCACGGAGAGCGGGGTGCGGCCCTTCCGTCCGTCGCCAGGGGCGCCCGCCGGCCTGGCGTCGGCCGCCGAACTGCCGGAGACCACGGGAAAGTTCTTGACGGCGGCGGTGCTCATGCAGCTCTCCTGGCTCTGATTCGTTCGGCGGCGCGCAACCTTGCGGAGGCAGCGCGGGGGTTTTCAGCGATTTCGACGGCGGTAGGAACCTCGGTGCCCTTGGTCAGGGTCTTCAGCTCGGGCTTGTGCTCTTCCAGCTCCACCGGGAAGCCAAGGGGGGCCGACGACTTGGAGCGGGCCTGGAAGACGCTTTTGACGATCTTGTCTTCCAGCGAGTGGTAGGACATGACCACAATGCGGCCGCCCAGGGCCAGCGAATCGACGGCGGCGGGCACCGCACGTTCCAGGACGTCGAGTTCTTCGTTGACCTCGATCCGCAGGGCCTGGAAAGTGCGCTTGGCAGGGTGTCCGCCCGATTTGGCGGCCGCGGCCGGAACGACGGAACGGATTTGCTCGACCAGTTCTCCGGTGGTGGTGAACGGCTTGGCTGCGCGCGCCGTGACGATCCGGTTGGCGATCCGGCCGGCAAACTTCTCTTCGCCCCACTTCCGGATGATCCTGACCAGGTCTTCCTCGCTGTAGGTATTCACGACGTCGGCAGCGGTTTGGCCGCGGCTGGTGTCCATGCGCATGTCCAGGGGTGCGTCAAAGGAGTAGGCGAAACCGCGTTCACGCTCGTCCAGCTGCAGGGAGGAGACGCCGAGGTCCATCAGGATGCCGTGGACCTCGGTGACGCCGAGGTCGGCCAGGACGTCCTGGATTTCGTCATACACAGCGTGGACGAGGTCGGTGCGGGCGGCGAAGGGCGCCAGCCGCTCCCCGGCCAGGGCCAGGGCTTCCTCATCACGGTCAATGCCGATCAGGTGGAGGTCGGGAAAGCGCTGCAGCATGGCCTCGGAGTGGCCGCCCATGCCCAGCGTGGTGTCCACCGCCACAGGCGTTTCGCCGCGCAGCCTCGCGGCCTCGAATCCTGGCGCCAACAAATTGATGCACCGGTCCCGCAGGACCGGCACATGGCGTTCGGACGTGGGCTTGGGTTGATCGTTCATGCCGCATCCTTTCCGCCGTCGTTGTCACCTGCTGCTCCTGGAGCCGGATCCCCATCCGCGCCTACCGTTCCGCCCGCCTGGCTCCGGGGAAGGTGAGCCAGGTTGGCAGCCGATGGGCCGGCTGGAGATCCCACCCCAGAAGCCATCTGCTGCCCCGTTCCGGTATTCAGAGAATGCCCGGAATGGGATCGTCAGTTTCGGAGAAGGCGGTTTCCTTCTCCGCGAGGTACTCATTCCAAGCCTGGGCGTCCCAGATCTCCGCACGGGTACCGGCGCCGATGACGGCAAGTTCCCTGCCGAGTCCTGCATACTCCCGGAGCGCCGGTGGAATGGTCACGCGCCCCTGCTTGTCAGGTACCTCGTCAGAGGCTCCAGAGAGAAAGACACGGATGTAGTCACGTGCCTGCTTCGAGGAGATTGGCGCCTCCCGCATTTGCTCGTGGACCCGTGCAAATTCCTTCTCACTGAAGACGTAGATGCAACGTTCCTGGCCCCTTGTGAGCACCAGTCCGCTGGCAAGTTCCTCGCGGAACTTCGCGGGGAGAATGATCCGTCCCTTTTCATCCAGACGTGGCGAGTGTGTGCCCAGAAACACTGGCCCACCGCCTGTCCGCCGTCAGGAACTGCACATCCCCTGTGTTGCAACCACCCTCTTATGTCCTCCACATTACTCCACTTTCCCCCACAGTCAACGCAAAACCGCTGTTGGGAGGGCTGTTTTATGGGAATGCAGCCGCCAAAACACGCGGATTCACGGCGGTGGTGGGAAGTGGAGGAAATTCGGTGCCTCCACGCGGGGGAAATCTCCGTTAAATGCGAAAAGACCCGCTTTCAGCGGGTCTTTTCGCATTTCCCCGATGCCTGGGGAGCGAAATGGAGGAGCGCCGGGGCGCGCCGCCAGATGGAATTCAGGGCTCTCCCCGGCGCCTTTCGTCCCAGCGCTCTTCAAGGCCGCTCATGAATGAGCTCCTTTGTTTACCCGATTTCGGTGCGCGTCCCTTGGATCCGCGCCTGCCACCGGAACTGCGCATGGTGGCAAAATAGACGCCGCCACCCATCACTACAAAGCCCAGCACCCCGACAAAGATGTTCTGGAGGGTTACGCCGATGAGCAGCAGGAAAATTCCGGCAAGCGCGCAGAGCACCCCAATAACCACATGCCTGGTGGACCATGAACGCCCGGGGTCCGAACCCATTGAGTTCGCGAACTTCGGGTCGTCCTCGTGAAGCTGCTTTTCAAGCTGCTCCAGCAGCTTCTGTTCGTGCTCCGACAGCGGCATCACGACCTCCTTTTGTAGGCCAACGTCCGGGCTGATCCCAGCCACTACTTCTACTCCGTAGAACGTCTGCAATTGCTGGAAAGTTCCCGCTGCGCCGGCTTTGGCGGCAACGGGAACCTTGCATGCAGGCGCTGGAGCGGGAGCATGTCCAAGAGGGTCCGGCAGTAAGTCCATTCACTCGAAACTATGTACCTCTAAGGATAGATTGTTGAGGGCCGATCTGAAAGACGGCAATGACTTCGCAGCGGCCTCTCCACAGGCAGGAAGCAGGGCTTTAGGCCCCCGGTTCCGTCCCTGCCTCCGGGTCCATCAGCCGGGCCGGAAGGATGGACTTGCTGCCGAACCTCCGGGTCACTTCATCCAGCGCCTGTTCCGCCGCCCGCCAGTTCTCGTCACGGCGGTCGAAGCTCAGTTGCCGCGAGGTCCGCGAGGCGTCTTCGAGTTGCTCGGCCCTGACTCCCACGAGCCGGACCGCCATCGCCCGGGGCCCGAGCGAGGCCAGCAACTGCTGGGCCACCGAGTAGATCGAATGGGCGCTGTCCACCGGCGTCTGCACAGTCCGGCTGCGGGTGACAGTGGAGAAGTCGGCGTAGCGCAGCTTCAGTGCAACAGTCCTGGCCACCATGCCCGAAGTCCGCAGCCTGGCAGCGGTGCGGTGGGAGAGGCGCAGGAGCTCCCGGTGCAGGAGGGCGTCGTCGTCGGTGTCCACCGTGAAGGTCTCCTCCGCTCCGATGCTCTTTTCGAGCCGCAGGGGCGTGACAGGACGGGGATCGATGCCCCAGGAGAGCCGGTGGACGTGTTCACCGGTAGCCCCCAGGACCTTCTTCAGCGAGGAGACCGGCGTCGCCGCGACGTCGGCGACTGTCCTGATGCCCATCTTCGCCAGGACCTCCCCCGTCTTCGCCCCGACGCCCCAGAGAGCGCCGACAGGGAGGCTGTGCAGGTACGGGACGGTATCATCCGGCCCGATCAGCAGGAGCCCGTCGGGTTTGCACCGGGTAGAGGCGATCTTGGCCACGAACTTGGTTTCGGCTATCCCCACCGACGCTGTGATGCCGAGCTCGGCTGTCACGCGGCGCCGGACCAGCTCCCCTATTCCCCGGGGCGGACCGAGCCGGCGCAGTGCCCCCGTGACATCAAGGAAGGCCTCATCAACGCTGAGCGGCTCGACGAGCCCGGTAATGGACTCGAAGATCGCCATCAATTCCGCCGACACCTCGTAGTAGAGCTTGTGCCGCGGCTCGATAATGACAGCCTGCGGGCACATACGCATGGCCACCGCCATCGGCATGGCGGACTTGACCCCGAATGCCCGGGCCTCGTAGGACCCGGAGAGGACAACCGATCGTTCGCCGGGGAATCCGACGATCACGGGCTTCCCGCGGAGTTCGGGACGGGTGCGCAGCTCGACGGAGACGAAGAAGGCGTCCATGTCCACGTGCATGATGCACGTCCGGCGGCGCCCGGGAACGCGCGCCGCCACTGGCTGATTACTTGCTGCGGGCCCCACGGCTGCAATCCTATCCGTTGGTACTGACTCATCTGGAGGCTGGCTAAACTGGAGGCTGGTCCCGGCAACAACACCAGGAGGAAAGTCTCTGTGACGGCCATTGGAAACTTCAAGCCAGCCGGCGTGGCGGCCCTTGCCGCCATCGCGGCATTAGCCCTCGCAGCCTGCGGCCAAAGCCCGTCCGGACAAACAGAGCCTTCCTCTTCCACTGCCGGTTCCAGCACGGAGGCCACGCTGACCGCCCCGCCGAGCCCTTCCGCGTCCCCCAACACGTCGGCGACCGTGGGCGCCGTGGTGGAGGGTTTTCCGCAGCAGCTCCTGCCCTTGATGGGCGGCGCCACGGTGGTGTCCAGCAGTTTCGACAAGGCCTCCGCGCCGGCCACGGCCGCACTGGTCGGAAAAGTCCAGGCACCGACAGCTGCTGTTGTCGATTTCTACACGAAGGCACTGGAAGCGCAGGGGTTCAAAGCCGTACCGGGCGACGCAGTGGGCGGCGTCGCCTCCAAGGATTTCGTCCGGGGCGACAACGAAACCGTCAATCTCTCCGTGGTTGAGGCCGCCGGGGTTTCCACTTTCACCATCGGTGCAAACGTTGCAGCTGAGTCGGCCAAGTGACGGCCGCCGAGCAGCTGAGGAATGAGCAGGCGGACTTCGTGGCCGGGGTGGCCGGCGAACTGACCGGGTTCCTCACGTCACGCCAGGCGGTGATGTCCGGAATCTCTGCGGACATCGAACCGATCATGGGGTCCATTTCCAACCTTGTCACCGGCGGCAAGCGCCTTCGCGCCCTGATGTGCTACTGGGGCTGGCGCGGCGCCGGCGGCGACGCCGGCGCCAGCCAGATCGTCACGGCCGGGGCGGCGCTGGAGCTGTTCCAGGCTGCGGCACTGATCCACGACGACATCATCGACCGGTCCGATACCCGGCGCGGAGGCCCAAGCGTGCACCGGCGCTTCAGCCAGCTCCACACCGCCCAGGGATGGGCCTTGGACAGCGAGCGGTTCGGCCAGGCGGCAGCTATCCTTGCCGGCGACCTGTGCCTTTCATTCAGCGAGGAGGCGTTCACCGACATCGGTGAACGGGCTGCATCGGGAAGCCGGGCACGGCTCATCTTCAACCTGATGCGGGCAGAAGTCATGGCCGGACAGTACCTGGACATCCTTGAGGAGGTCGCCGGGCCGGTCCGCGACCGGGCCGGCGCTGTCAGCAGGGCACAGTCCATCATCCGGTTCAAGAGCGCCAAGTACTCCACGGAACACCCGCTCGCGCTCGGCGGCGCCCTCGCCGGCGCCTCCAACGACCTGCTCCGCGGTTACTCGGCCTTTGCCCTTCCGCTGGGCGAGGCCTTCCAGCTTCGCGACGACGTGCTGGGCGTCTTCGGGGATCCGCTTACCACCGGCAAGCCGGCCGGCGACGACCTCCGCGAGGGGAAGCGGACAGTCCTGGTGGCCCTTGCGCTGGACCAGGCCTCCCCCGCGGAATCGGCTTTTATCGACGCCAGCCTTGGCAGCCCGGACCTTTCGGGGGCGGACATCCTCGAGATCCGCCGGATCATCGAAGAGTCAGGGGCGTTGCAGGCCACCGAAGGCCTCATCGACGAATTCGGCGCCGCCGCATTTGCCGCCCTGGAGGAACTCGAGTTGGACGAACTGCCCAAGACGGCCCTGCGGAGGCTGGCTGAGGCGACCGTCAGCCGGGCTTCCTAGGGGATTTACCAGGCCAGCGTCTGGGCCCGCCGCCGGATCTCCGTCTTGCGTCCTTCACGCAGGGCGTCAATGGGGCGTCCGCGCAGTGATTCGTCGGCGGTGAACAGCCATACGATCAGGTCTTCGTCGGAGTAGCCGGCGTCGGCCAGCACCACAATGGTGCCTTTCAAGCTGTCGACCACCTGGCCGTCCTGGATGAACTCGGCGGGAACTGAACGGATCTTCCGTTCCCCCACCCGCAATGCCGCCAATGCGTGCTCATCAATCAGGCTGTGCACTTTGGTGACAGAAACATCCAATAAACGGGCGACGTCGGGCAGTGGCAACCACTCGCCGACCAGGTTTTCTACATTACTCACGGATCAAGGTTGCCACGCTGGCCGCCGCGGCGCCTAGTCGGGGAATTCCCAACCCCTCACCCACCTGCGGACACTCCCAAAAAGAAGGCTTTGCCGGGAAAGTGCAAATTCTTGTGCTATTCGGGATTTCATGAGAGATTCACTTCCATCACAGTAGTAACAGAAATAACTTAAGTCACAGTAGTATCAAGATTATTCGCGGATCCCCGTCCGCGTCCCGCGCCCGCAGTTGAGAAGAGGATTCCTTCCATGACGATGTCCCGCTCGCCCAAGCAGCCCCCCAAACCGAGTCTGCCGGTGATTGCCGCCACCACTGCGGCGCTGCCAGCGGTCGTCTTGTCATCCCTGGCCCTCGCCCAGCCGGCCGCAGCACAGCAGCCGACCCGGGCCATCCCCAGCAGCCTGGCGGCAGCGATGAAGGCCCAGGCCGCCGCGAAGGCAGCGGGCACGGTCATCCCGGCGTCGTCTGTCTCCACCACGATTCCAGCCGCGTTCCAGCCCGCACAGCCGGCAGCGCCGGCCGAATACACCATCGCCCGCGGCGACACGGTCAGCGCTATCGCCGGCCGTTTCGGTTTGCAGACCGCGGACGTACTGAAGCTGAACAACCTTCAGCCGAACACCATCATTTACCCGGGCCAGAAGATTAAGCTTTCAGGCTCGGCAGAGCCTGCGGCTCCGGCGCCCGCGGCCGCCCCGGCAGCTCCATCGGCAGCCAGCGGCGCAACCTACACGGTCAAGCCGGGCGACACCCTGGGCGCCATCGCAGCCAGGCACAACGTGGGCCTTTCGGACGTCTTCGCGTGGAACAACCTCTCCATGCGTTCCATCATCTACCCGGGCCAGAAGATCAAGGTCACAGCCGGTGACCCCGCTCCCGCCCCGGCTCCCGCTGCACCTGCCGCCGCTCCGGTCCTGGCCACCACGTCCGCTCCTACGGCGCCGGCCCAGGAATCCGGCTCCTACACCATAAAAGCCGGCGATACGCTCTCTGCCATCGCCTCCCGCCACGGGGTCAAGCTCTCGGAGCTCATCTCGGCGAACAAGCTCAGCATGACCTCTGTCATCTACCCCGGCAGCAAGCTGGTGATTCCCGGCGCGGCAGGACAGGCCGCCCCGCAGCCCGCAACTGCCGCCCCGCAGCCGGCGGCCGCTCCCCTGGTGCCCAGCTCCTTCCTCGGATTCAGCTACCCGGCCGCCGTAGTGAGCTCCGCCAACGAGAACAAGGCCCTCTTGAACGCGTCACCCGTTCCGTCCCGGGAGGAGATGAAGAACATCGTGGCAGACACGGCGCGCAGAATGGGCGTGGATCCCTCGCTCGCCCTCGCCTTCGCGTTCCAGGAATCCGGTTTCAACCAGCGTGCGGTGTCGCCGGCGAACGCGATCGGAACCATGCAGATCATTCCAAGCTCGGGCCAGTGGGCGTCCGACCTGGTGGGCCGGAAGCTGAACCTGCTGGACCCGTACGACAACGCAACTGCCGGCGTGGCGATCATCCGCCAGCTGCTGGCCACCAGCAAGGACCAGGACACCGCCATTGCCGGTTACTACCAAGGCCAGTACTCGGTGAGCAAGCACGGAATGTACGACGACACCAAGGCGTACCTGGCAGCCATCAAGGCACACCAGAAGAACTTCAGCTAAGGCCCGGCCATCGCCGTCGCGGACACAACAGCGGGTCCGAACCGTTACCGGTTCGGACCCGTTCCGTTTCAGGCACCTTTGGCCGCGGGATTAGGATCGTAAGGTGCAGGAACACGTGACAGACCCCCTGGTGGGTACGCTGGTGGACAACCGCTACGCCGTCACCTCGAGGCTGGCCCGCGGCGGAATGTCCACCGTATACCTGGCTGTCGACCAGAGGCTGGACCGCGAAGTGGCGCTCAAAGTGCTGCACCCGCACCTCGCTGCGGATGAGAACTTTCTGGGCCGGCTCGGCCGTGAAGCCAAGGCCGCAGCCCGGCTCTCCCATCCGCACGTCGTCGGTGTCCTCGACCAGGGCACGGACGGCCACACCGCGTACCTGGTCATGGAGTACATCAAGGGCCACACGCTCCGCGACGTCATCAGGGACAGGGGCGCGTTGCCGCCCCGGCTCGCCCTGGCGCTCATCGATCCCGTCATCGAAGGCCTGGGGGCCGCGCATGCGGCGGGCTTCATCCACCGTGACGTGAAACCGGAGAACGTCCTGATTGCCGATGACGGCAGGATCAAGATCGGTGACTTCGGGCTGGCCCGGGCCGTCACCAGCTCAACCAGCAGCGGTGCCTTGATCGGGACAGTCGCGTATATATCGCCCGAGCTCGTCCTGGGCAAGCCGGCAGATGCCCGCAGCGATGTCTATGCCGTGGGCATCATGCTCTACGAAATGCTCACCGGGAAGCAGCCCTTCGACGGCGAGGTTCCCATCCAGGTGGCATACCAGCACGTGAACGGCGCCGTCGGCCCGGCGTCGGACCTTGTCCCGGGACTGGCGGCGGAAGTGGACGAACTGGTCCAGTGGTGCACCGCCAACGACCCGGAGAACCGACCGGTTGACGGCAACGCGCTCCTCCAGGAACTCCGTCACATCCGTACCAACCTCACGGACGCGGAACTGGACCTGCAGCCCCCGGCCGCCGTCACAGCCAGCGCCCAGCAGCACCAAACCGAAGTCCTGGCGGCCTCCAGCAATCCCACCACCCTGATGCCGGCCGGCAGGCCGGCGGCCCCGGCACACCCACCTGGCCGCCACCCGGGCCTGGCCCTGCCCGACGACGGGGACGCCGGCGTCGGCTGGTCTCCCCCGCCGCCGCGCCCCAGCAAACGGGCCGTACGCCGGGCCGAAAAGGAAGACGCGCGGGACCGGGCACGGGCGGCGGCCACCCCGGCGAGGATGCTTCGGGAGGGAAATCCGCGGCGGCGCGGACTCCTATGGGTGATCGTCCTGATACTCGCTGCACTGCTCGCCACGGGTGCGGGGTGGTTCTTTGGCATGGGGCCGGGCGCTCCTGCCGCCGTACCGGCCGTGGCCAACAAGACCGTGGCGCAGGCGCAGCAGATGCTCGACGCGGCGGGTTTCCGCTCGACGACGAGCGATGTCTTCGACGACCAGGTGCCGACGGGACTGGTGGTGGGCAGCGAGCCGGACGCCGGGACGGAGATCAGGAAATTCCAGCCGGTGTCCCTGCTCGTCTCCAAGGGTCCCCAGCTGTTTCCGTTGCCGAAGCTCACGGGCGGTAGCCTCGACCAGGCAAAGGATGCCCTGAATTCAGCCGGTATGGCGCTGGGCACCGTCACTGAGCAGTTCGATGAGAAGGCGGCAGCAGGAACGGTATTGTCCCAGGATCCGGCTGCCGGAACTCCCGCCCGGCATGGCACTCCGGTGGCCATGGGGGTGTCCAAGGGGCCGCAGCCGATCCCTGTTCCCTCCGTGGTGGGAAAGTCCAAGGGCGAGGCCGTGAACGCCATTGACGCCGCAGGCCTGAAGGCCGACGTCGCCCGCGATGAGGTGTTCGACCGCACCGTCCCCGAGGGCGCGGTCGTCAGCCAGGCCCCGGCGAACGGAACCCTGACCCGTGGCGGCACCGTGACGCTGACCATCTCCAAAGGCCCGCGGATGGTGGACGTGCCAAGCTTCATCGGGAAGCAGGCCGCGGAGGCCCGGAAGGCCCTGGAGGCCCTGGGGTTCCAGGTCAAGGTGAACAACATCCTCGGCGGATTCTTCGGCACGGTCCGGGACCAGGACCCCGTGAACCGAAAGGCGCCGGAAGGCTCGGTCGTCACCATCACGGTGGTGTAGCCCGGCCCGGCTGCCCTGCGGCGGGCTGTTATCGCCGCCCACCGCAGGGAGCAGACATCAGTGCTTCGCCAGGGCGCCTGCCACGAGGAACGCCATTTCCAGCGACTGCATGTGGTTCAGGCGCGGATCGCACACGGACTCGTAGCGGTCCAGGAACGCGTCCTGGTCGATCGGATCCGCGCCGCCGAGGCATTCGGCCACGTCGTCGCCCGTCATCTCCACGTGCAGGCCGCCGGGAACCGTGCCCAGCCCGTGGTGCACTTCGAAGAACCCGCGCACTTCGTCGATTACGTCGTCGAAATTGCGCGTCTTGTAGCCGTTGGGCGAGGTGACCGTGTTGCCGTGCATGGGGTCGGTGACCCACAGCACCTGCGCACCGGACGCGGTGACCTTTTCGACGACGGCCGGCAGCTTTTCGCGGATGTTGCCGGCACCCATGCGCGTGATGAAGGTCAGGCGGCCGGGTTCGCGTTCGGGGTCCAGCTTGTCGATCAGCCGCAGCGCGTCGTCGCCCGTGGTCGACGGGCCGAGCTTGACGCCGATGGGGTTGCGGACGCGCGAGAGGAAGTCCACGTGCGCGTGGTCGAGTTCCCGGGTGCGCTCGCCGATCCACAGGAAGTGGGCCGAGGTGTCGTACGGGAAGCCGGTGCGGGAGTCGATCCGGGTCAGGGCGCGCTCGTAGTCCAGCAGCAGGGCCTCGTGGCTGGCGAAGAACTCGACCCGTTTGAGGGCCTCGAAGTCGGCGCCGCAGGAGTCCATGAACTTGATGGCGCGGTCGATGTCCCTGGCCAGGGACTCGTAGCGGGCGTGGGCAGGGTTCTCGGTGAAGCCCTTGTTCCACTGGTGCACCGACCGAAGGTCGGCGAACCCGCCCTGGGTAAAGGCCCGGATGAGGTTCAGCGTGGAGGCGGAGGTGTGGTACGCGCGGAGCATCCGGGAGGCGTCATGGCCGCGGGACTCGGGCGTGAAGTCGTAACCGTTGACGATGTCGCCGCGGTAGGCAGGCAGGGTGACGCCGTTGCGGGTCTCGTCATTGGAGGAGCGCGGTTTGGCGAACTGGCCGGCCATGCGGCCCATCTTGATGACCGGCATGGCCGCACCGTACGTGAGCACGACGGCCATCTGGAGGATGGTCTTGACGCGGGCGCTGATCTTGTCGGCAGTGGCCGCTTCAAACGTTTCGGCGCAGTCGCCGCCCTGCAGCAGGAACGCCTTGCCCTGGGCCGCGGCGGCCAGCCGCTGCCGCAGCACGTCCACCTCGCCGGCGAAGACGAGCGGCGGAAGGACGGAGAGTTCCTTGACCGAGGCCTCAAAGACCTCCCGGTCCTGCCAGCTGGGCTGCTGCGAGATGGGAAGGTCCCGCCAGTTGTCGAGTCCGGGATAGTTGGCCGCTCCGCTCTGGGCGGTGCTGGACAGCGTAAAGGCGGGTTTTGCAGATAGCTCAGTCACCATCTAAGACTAGCGGCAGGCCGCGGCCGGTGGACACCGCCCTGTCACGCTGCCCGGCCGGGGCGTCACAACTGAACCCGGGCCCGGCTGGGCCTGCCGTTAACCGGCGGCGGAGGTGCCGCCGTCGTCCTCGCTGCGCCGTTGGCTGCCGGCGGCTGTATCGGTGTCCTGCACAAGCCCGCCCTCCACAGGTCCGGGTGCGGCCAGTGGCTCAGCCACCGCCTCCGGTTCCGCCGGCTTGCCCGCGAGACGGAGCTTGACCACAGCGGCGTATTCGTCCACGTACTCCTGGCCCGAGAGGCGCATCAACCGGGCCATGATGTCGTCAGTGACCTTGCGCTGGACTGTCCTGTCCTCTGCCTGGTCGCGGTACTGGCTGAAGTCCAGGGGTTCGCCAAAGACCATGCCGATCCGCCGGATGTTGGGGAGGCGCTTGCCGATGGGCTGGACCTTGTCGGTTCCGATCATGGCCACGGGAATGACGGGCACACCTGCCTGCAGCGCAAGCCTGGCGACCCCGACCTTTCCGCGGTACAACCGGCCGTCCGGGCTCCGCGTTCCCTCGGGGTAGATACCCAGCAACCCGCCGTGGTTCAGCACTTCCATGCCGGCGTTCAGCGAGGCGGCGGAAGCGGCTCCCCCGGACCTGTCCATGGGCAGCTGGTTGGTGAGCCGGAAGAACGCCGCCGTCAGCCTGCCTTTGACGCCCGTGCCCGTGAAGTATTCGGACTTGGCCAGGAACACCACCGGCCGGCGGACCATGAGCGGCATGAAAATGGAATCGGAAAACGACAGGTGGTTGGAGGCGATGATGGCCGCCCCGTGCGCCGGGATATTGTCGAGGCCTTTGACCCAGGGCCGGAAGAGCAGCTTGATCACCGGACCGAGGAAGATCCTTTTCATGACCCAATAGAACACGTAGTGACCCTCTCCGGAAGGCGGCTCCCAGCCCTGCAACGGGCCTGGCCAGCGGATTCAATGCAACCCTACTCTAGTGAGATTTGGCTGGAACAGTGACACGATGGAGTCATGACTGAAAGCAGCATCCCGTCCCGTCCAGCCGCTTTCAGCTACCCCGGCCACGGTCCCAATGCCCGCACCGGCGTTGCCATCTGCCATGGCTTTACCGGCAGCCCCCTGAGCGTGATGCCGTGGGCCCAGCACCTGGCGGAGCAGGGCTACGCCGTCACGGTCCCCCTTTTGCCGGGGCATGGAACGGACTGGCGCCAGCTGGCGCGCACCGGGTGGCGCGACTGGTACCACAGCTATGAAACCGCCTTCCTGGATCTTTCGGCGCGAACGGATTCCTGCTTCGCGGCAGGCCTGTCCATGGGCGGCGCCATCGCCCTGTTCACGGCCTCCCGCCATCCCGTGGCCGGCGTCACCGTGGTCAACCCGGGCCTGAGTTTCTACGACCGAAGGGTCCGGGTGATCGGGCTGCTCAAGTATTTCCAGCGGACCACCATCCCCATCCAGGAGGACCAGACCGGGGCACCGCACACCGACGACGGCGACTATTCGCGGACGCCGCTGGCCGCCGTGCACGAGCTCAAGAAGCTGTTTGCCACAACAATCCGCAGCCTGCCCGCCGTGTCCGCGCCGGTCCAGGTCTTCAAGTCGCGCACCGACGCCGTCGTGCCGCCAACCTCCCTGGCACTGCTGAAGAAGGGCCTCGGCGCCAACCTGGTGCAGGTGGTCGACCTTGCCGGCAGCGGCCATGTGGCTACCCTTGACGTTGACGCGCCCTTGATCTTCGCGGAGTCGGGCGCTTTCGTCGCCGCCCATGCCCGCCGCACCAGCCCTTTGGAGACGCCATGACCGCCGGCCCCGACCACAGCCCCTTCAGCAGCGCGTTCAGCAGCGAGGGTTCCCGCACCGGGGTGGTCCTGTCCCACGGCTTCACGGGAAGCCCGCACGGGCTCCGCACCTGGGCGCACGCACTCGCCGCTGCCGGGTTCGCCGTCCGGATGCCGCTGCTGCCCGGCCACGGGACGAGCTGGCAGGACCTCAACCGGACGCGGTGGCAGCAGTGGCACGGGGCCCTGGACCAGGCCTACCTGGAACTCGACGCCGAATGTGACCACGTCTTTGCCGCCGGGCTGAGCATGGGCGGGGCGCTGGCGCTGCGGATCGCCGCCACCCGGCCGGTGGCCGGAGTGGTCCTGGTCAACCCGGGCCTGACGGTCGATGACCCCCGCGCCCCGCTGGCCGGGATCCTGAAGCTGGTGCTCAAGAGCACCCCCGCGATCGGCAATGACATCCTCAAGGCCGGCATGGACGAGGGTGCCTACACCCGCACGCCCGTCGCGGCAGCCCATGAGCTCAACAAGATGTTCAAGGACACTGTCCGGCTCCTGCCGCGGGTCACGGCGCCTGTCCAGGTGTACCGCTCGGCCGTGGACCATGTGGTGTCGGATTCGAGCATGGCGCTGCTCCGGCGCGGGCTGACGCATGCGCCGCTGGAAGTGGTGCGGCTTGAGAACAGCTACCACGTTGCCACGCTCGATAACGACGCTGAGCGCATCTTCGAGGGATCCGTGGCCTTTATCCGGCGCATCCTGCAGGCCGGGCAGGAGCTCCGCCATGGCCAGGCCTGACCCCGGGGTGCCGGATCCCGGCGCCAACCAGGACGACGCCGTGTGGCTCGACCTGGTGGCGCGCCTCGAATCGGATGTCGTCGCAACGCGGCCGGACCCGCCGGTACCCGGCGGGCAACCCCCTGCCGGCGCAACCGGCGCCTCCGGCAAGCCGGCGCCGTCGTTCCGCGACTTCGATCCCCTGGGGCTGGCCGGAACGCCGCCGGCAGACGGGTCAGCGGCCAGGACTGCGGCGCCCGACGGCACGGCCCGCGGCGAGCACGCGCCGCCGGACGATCCGGCCGGACCACGGGACTATGAAGTGGACGACGACGGCGGGGAGTTCATCCCCGAGGAGCCGCCCAGCCTGGCCGGCACGGACCCGCTGACCATGCTTGCCTGGCTTGCCGCCGTCGGCGGACCGGTCGCCCTGCTGCTGTCGGCGATGTTCTGGCGCTCCGCGCCGTTGCTGGCCATTGTGGGCATCGTCGCCGTGTTCGTTTTAGGCACGGTGTACCTGATCATGAAGCTGCCGCAGGAAAAGGATGGGGACGACGACGGCGCCCGGGTCTAACGCGCTCCCTGGCTGCGCACGCGGCTGCTGACCCGGGAGAGGTCGGCGGCGCCGATCAGTCCGGCGTTCGGGCCCAGGGCGGCGAGCTCGATGCCTGCCTCCGGGCGGAAGCCGCGGCCGGTCAGGTTCCGCGCGAACGCCTTCCGGGCAGGTTCCACGAGCAGGTCCCCCGCCGAACACAGACCGCCGCCGATGACGAAGAGCCCAGGGTCCAGTGCAGCGGCGAGGTTTGCGAGGCCCAGGCCGAGCCACTCTCCTACTTCCTCGATCAGTTCCCGCGACGCCCGGTCGCCGGCCAGGGCCAGCTCCGTCACGATGGCCCCGGTGATGTCTTCCGGATGTCCCCCGGCCGCGGCCAGCAGGTCCTGGGCAACGGGGGAGTTTGCCCGGGCCAGCAGCCTGGCTTCCCGGCCCAGGGCGTTGCCGGAAGCGTACTGTTCCCAGCATCCCCGGTTGCCGCACTCGCACCGGTGGCCGCCGGGCATGATGACCTGGTGGCCGAACTCCCCGGCTACCCCGAACCGTCCGCGTTCCAGCCTGCCGTCCATGACCATGGCTCCGCCGATGCCGGTGCCCAGCGTGATGCACACCAGCCTGTCTTCGCCCTGGCCCGCCCCGAAACGCCACTCGGCCCAGGCCGCGGCGTCGGCGTCGTTGGTCAGGAGTACCGGACGGCGGAGGAGCCGCTCCAGGTTCTCGCGCAACGGCTCGTTCCGCCAGGCCAGGTGCGGGCTGAAGAGGACGGTTCCGCCGGCGAGGTCCATCCAGCCGGCGGCACCGATGCCCACGGACCTGATCCGGTGCCCGCGGCTGAGCTCCTCGACCAGTTCCACGATGACCCGCTCCACTGCCCGGGGGTCGGTTCCGGGCGTGGACCGGCGTGCCTCATTCAGGATGTGGCCCTCGGCATCGACGACGCCGGCAGCCACCTTGGTTCCCCCAATGTCGATCCCGATGGCAAGGCCCTTGCGGTTGAGGCGCAGGTGGTTCCGCGCGGCATGCCCGGGCAGCCTGCCCGGCCGGTAGCCGGTGCGGCGCGGTGCCGGTCTTTTGAGGGGGCCGGCCTGTTCGCCGGGCAACGGTCCGTACATAGTGACCCATTCTAGGCGCGGCGCAGGATTGTCTTGACATACGCAGTCCATGTCTTTCCGCATTGACGGCTAAGTTACTCGCCAGTAGGTTTGGGTACTGCACAGTCCCGCCGCGGGTACTAGTCTTTAGGCATGGCCCGGCGCGGGACTTCGGATATCAAAGGAGCTATAGTGCGCGAATTCAGTGTTCCGCCTCTTGTTGTTGTCCCAACGGAAACAAACATCACGGACCTGGTGCTGCGGCAAGCAGGCAAGCCCAGCAACCCCGCACTGTTTTCGCGCCGGGATTCGGCCGGCTCGTGGCAGGACGTCCGGGCCACCGACTTCCTGGCCGACGTCCGGGCCCTGGCAAAAGGCCTGATCGCCAGCGGCGTGGGGGCCGGGGACCGCGTGGGCATCATGTCGCGCACCCGCTACGAGTGGGCCCTGGTGGATTTCTCCATCTGGTTCGCGGGGGCCGTTTCCGTTCCCATCTATGAAACCTCCTCTCCTTCCCAGGTCGCCTGGAACCTCGGTGATTCCGGCGCCGTAGCCGCGTTCGGCGAGTCCGCCCACCACGAAAATGTCATCCGCCAGGCAGTGAATGCGGAGGGGCTCTCAGCGCTGCAGCACGTCTGGCAGCTCGAGGGGCAGGGCCTGGAGGCACTCCGCGAGGCGGGACGCGGCGTCACCGACGACGAACTGGAGTCCCGCCGCAGCGCTGCGGGCCTTCGCGACGTCGCCACCATCATTTACACGTCCGGCACCACGGGCCGGCCCAAGGGCTGTGAACTGACCCACGGCAACTTCGTCGAACTCTCGGACAACGCGCTGGCCATCATCGGCGAGATCGTCCACGAGAACGCCAAGACCATCATGTTCCTCCCGCTGGCTCACGTGTTCGCCCGCTTCATTTCAGTCCTGGCGATGGCGGCCGGGACCACCGTCGCCCACACTCCGGACATCAAGAACCTCCTGGCGGACTTGCAGAGCTACGAGCCGACGTTCATCCTTGCCGTGCCGCGCGTGTTCGAAAAGGTCTACAACTCGGCGCTGACCAAGGCCGAGGACGGCGGCAAGGGCGCCATTTTCCACCGGGCCGCGGAGACGGCCATCGCGTTCTCGAAGGCCCGCCAGCACGGCCGCGTGGGGCTTGGCCTGAAACTGCGGCATGCTTTGTTCGACAAGCTGGTCTACGGGAAGCTGCGCGCGGCCATGGGCGGCCACGTCGCCCACGCGGTGTCCGGCGGAGGTCCGCTCGGCGAGCGGCTGGGCCACTTCTTCCAGGGCATCGGGCTGCAGGTGCTGGAGGGCTACGGCCTCACGGAAACCACGGCACCGATCACCGTCAACACCCCGTCGCGGATCAAGATCGGGTCCGTGGGCAAGCCGCTGCCTGGAAACGCCGTGAGGATTGCCGACGACGGCGAGATCCTCGCCAAGGGCGTCTGCGTCATGCGCGGGTACTACCAGCGTGAGGACCTGACGGCGGAGGCGTTTGCTGACGGCTGGTTCCGCACCGGAGACATCGGCAGGCTGGACGAGGACGGCTTCGTCTGGATCACAGGCCGCAAGAAGGAGATCATCGTCACCGCCGGCGGCAAGAACGTCATCCCCGCCCTGCTTGAGGACCAGATCCGCGCCGATGCCCTGGTGTCGCAGGTGCTGGTGGTGGGCGACAACCGGCCCTTCATCGGGGCCCTGGTGACGCTGGACCAGGAGGCGCTGCCCGGCTGGCTCCAGCGGCATGGCCTGCCGGCAGACACGTCCCTGGAGGCCGCTGCGGACAACCCGGTGGTGAGGGCCGCGGTGCAGGACCTGATCACCGCCGCCAACGGCTCCGTGTCCCAGGCCGAGGCCATCAAGTCCTTCCGCATCGTGCCGGCCGACTTCACAGAGGCCTCCGGGCATCTGACGCCCTCCATGAAGGTCAAGCGTGCGCAGGTGATGAAGGACTTCGAGAACGTCATCGAGGACATGTACTCGGCGCCCCGCGCCTGACGCGCTCCCGCCCAACGCCAAAGGGCCGCTCCGAACGGAGCGGCCCTTTGGTTTGCCGCAGTGCGGCGCTGCCTACTGTTCGATGACCAGCAGCAGGTCCCCGCCCTGGACCTGCTCCACCGACGAAATGGCGAGGCGGCTGACCTTGCCGCCCACCGGCGTCGTAATGGATGCTTCCATCTTCATCGCCTCAATGGTGGCCACGGTGTCGCCGGCCTTGACCGTCTCCCCCGGCTTGACCGTCACGGTGACGGCGCCCGCGAACGGTGCAGCCACCTGTCCCGGCTGGGACGGATCGGCCTTTTCGGCGGTCTTGACGTTGCTGACCACCGAACGGTCGCGGACCGCCACCGGCCGCGACTGGCCATTGAGGGTGCACATGACCGTGCGCATGCCCTTCTCATCGGGCTCCGAAACGGCTTCCAGGGAGGCGATCAGCCGGACGCCGCGCTCCAGCTGGATTTCGTGCTCGGTGCCGCGCTGGAGGCCGTACAGGTAGTCGCGGGTGTCCAGCACCGAGATGTTGCCGTAGGTCTCCACGCTCTTCAGGTAGTCCCTGGTGGGTCCGTCGAAGAGCAGCCGGTTCAGGGTGTGCTGGCGGGTCTTGGAGTCGGACTTCAGCGCCGCACTGTCCTCTGCGCTGAGCTCGACGTCGCGGACCTTCACGCTCCGGCCCTGCAGGGCCTTGGTGCGGAAGGGCTCGGGCCAGCCTCCCGGAGGATCGCCCAGTTCGCCGGACAGGAAGCCGATCACGGAATCGGGGATGTCGTAGTTCTGCGGGTTCGCTTCGAAGTCGGCGGGATCGGCGTTGAGGCCCACCAGGTGCAGGGCGAGGTCGCCCACCACTTTGGACGATGGGGTCACCTTCACCAGGTGGCCCAGGATGCGGTCGGCCGCGGTGTACATGTCCTCGATGGCCTCGAACCGCTCCCCCAGCCCCAGGGCCATGGCCTGCTGGCGGAGGTTGGACAGTTGGCCCCCGGGGATCTCGTGCTTGTACACCCGGCCGGTGGGGCCCGGCAGGCCCGACTCGAACGGCGCGTAGACACGGCGGACCGCTTCCCAGTACGGCTCAAGGGAGCTGACGGCTTCCAGGCTCAGGCCCGTGTCGCGCGGGGTGTGCGCCAGGGCTGCCACGAGGGCCGACGCCGAGACCTGGCTGGTGGTGCCGGCGAGCGACGCCGAAGCGACGTCCACGGCGTCCACGCCGGCGTCCACGGCAGCCAGCAGGGTGGCCAGCTGGCCACCGGCGGTGTCGTGCGTGTGCAGGTGCACGGGCAGGTCGAAACGCTCGCGCAGGGCGGTGACGAGCCTGGCGGCCGCGGCGGGACGCAGCAGGCCGGCCATGTCCTTGATGGCCAGGATGTGGGCGCCGGCGTCGACGATCTTCTGCGCCAGGTCCAGGTAGTAGTCCAGCGTGTACAGCTTCTCGGCCGGGTCCAGCAGGTCGCCGGTGTAGCAGAGCGCAACCTCGGCGACGGCGGTTCCGGTGGCGCGGACGGCGCGGATGGCGGGTGCCATCTGGCTGACGTCGTTCAGGGCGTCGAAGATGCGGAAGATGTCGATGCCGGTGGCCGCTGCCTCGTTGACGAACGCCTCGGTGACTTCCTCGGGGTACGGGGTGTAGCCAACGGTGTTGCGGCCCCGGAGCAGCATCTGGATACAGACATTCGGCATGGCTGCGCGCAGTGCCGCCAGCCGGTCCCAGGGGTCCTCACCCAGGAAGCGCAGTGCGACGTCGTAGGTGGCGCCGCCCCAGGCTTCCACGGACAGCAGTTCCGGCAGCAGGTGCGTGACGGCGGGTCCTGCGGCCACGAGGTCGCGGGTGCGGACACGGGTTGCCAGCAGCGATTGGTGGGCGTCGCGGAAGGTGGTGTCCGTAACGGCGACGGCGGTCTGCTCGCGCAGTGCCCTGGCGAACCCTTCCGGGCCGAGCTCCAGGAGTTTCTGCCGGGAACCCGGGGCGGCCTGCTGGCCCTTGAAGGAGGGCAGCTTGTCGGCGGGGTTCGAGTGGACGGCCAGCTCGCCGTTGGGCTTGTTAACGGTGACGTCGGCCAGCCAGGTGAGCAGCTTGGTGCCACGGTCGGCGGAGACGCGGGCCTTGAGCAGCTGCGGGCGCTGGTCGATGAAGTTGGTCGCGACGTCGCCGGCGATGAAGTCGGGGTCGTCCAGGACGGCCTGCAGGAAGGGGATGTTCGTGGAGACGCCGCGGATGCGGAATTCGGCCAGGGCACGGCGGGCACGTGCGACGGCGGCCGGGTAGTCCCTGCCGCGGCAGGTCAGCTTGACCAGCATGGAGTCGAAGTGCGGGCTGATCTCGGCACCGGAGTAGACGGTGCCGCCGTCGAGCCGCACGCCGGCTCCGCCGGCGGAGCGGTAGCCGGTGATCTTTCCGACGTCCGGGCGGAAGCCGTTGGCCGGGTCCTCGGTGGTGATGCGGCTCTGCAGGGCGGCGCCCTTGAGGTGCACGGAGTCCTGCGACAGTCCCAGGTCCGCGAGCGTCTCCCCTGAGGCGATCCGCATCTGGGCCTGCACCAGGTCCACATCCGTGACTTCCTCCGTCACGGTGTGTTCCACCTGGATGCGGGGGTTCATCTCGATGAAGACGTGCTGGCCGGCCCGCTCGCCTTCGGTGTCCACGAGGAACTCCACCGTGCCGGCGTTGACGTAGTTCAGGGCCTGGGCAAACTTGACGGCGTCCCGGTAGAGGGCCTGGCGGATGCTGTCGTCCAGGTTGGGTGCCGGGGCGATCTCGATGACCTTCTGGTGGCGGCGCTGGATGGAGCAGTCACGCTCAAAGAGGTGCATGACGTTGCCCTCGGCGTCAGCCAGGATCTGCACTTCGATGTGCCGCGGGCGCAGGACGGCCTGTTCCAGGAACATGGTGGGGTCACCGAATGCGGCGTCGGCTTCGCGCATGGCTGACTTCAGGGCCTCGGGCAGTGCCTCGCGGGTGTCGACCCGGCGCATGCCGCGCCCGCCGCCGCCGGCGACGGCCTTGGCAAAGATGGGGAAGCCGATCTCATCCGCGGCTGCCAGCAGTTCGTCCAGGTCCTTGGACGGTTCGCTGGACTTGAGCACCGGCACGCCTGCTTCGCGGGCGGCCTTGAGGGCAGCCACCTTGTTGCCGGCAAGCTCCAGGACCTCGGCGGGCGGGCCAACGAACGTGATGCCGGCCTCCTTGGCCGCGCGGGCCAGCTCCGGGTTCTCGGAAAGGAAACCGTAACCGGGGTAGATCGCGTCGGCCCCGGATTCCTTGGCGACCCGAATGACCTCATCGACGTCCAGGTAGGCCCGGACCGGATGTCCTTCCTCCCCGATCAGGTACGCCTCATCAGCTTTCTGGCGGTGGATGGAGTTCCTGTCTTCATGCGGGAAGACGGCAACAGTCTTGGCGCCCAGCTCGTAGCCGGCGCGGAAGGCCCTGATCGCGATTTCGCCGCGGTTGGCCACCAGAACTTTGGAAAACATACTTCTCCTGCATCATTGCGGGGTGGATCGGTGAGTGGTCACAGTGTCTAGGACCTACAAGGACAAACACAAATCTTTGTGTCGACCATCACAGATTTCCCCGTCATGTCCCGAACGCTTACAGCCTGGCTGGCGGAATCCGCCCCGGCAGCACAGTCGGTGCCATGCCGACGCCCGATTAAGCAGGATTCGCCGACGCATCAACATATGATGAGTAGGGCGGCAGGACCGTCCGGCTTCGGCTCTGCCGCAGCAAACATTACCCCCAACACTGCATCCGGCGTTAGGTTTTGGTCTCTCAAGTGCAAGTAGTCAGCATCAGCAGCCTTAAGGGTGGAGTCGGCAAGACTTCCGTCACCACAGGACTGGCGTCTGCGGCGCTGGCCGCGGGAGTCCGCACGCTGGTGGTGGACCTCGATCCGCACGCCGATGCCACCACCGCCCTCGGCGTCCAGCCAGGCGACCAGCTGGACGTGGGCCGGATGCTGAAGAGCCCCCGCCGCGCCAAGCTGGCCGAGAACGTCGTCCGCAGTTCCTGGACTGACCGGGCCCACACCAACGGCTCCGGGCCCGCCGTCCTGGATGTCGCAGTCGGCTCCGCCTACACCGGCATCTACGACCGGCCGGACCTTGGCCGGCGCGACCTCCGCCGGCTTTCCACGGTCCTCGCCGGCGCTGACACCTACCAGCTGGTCCTGGTGGACTGCCCGCCGTCGCTCAATGGCCTCACGCGCATGGCGTGGGCAGCCAGTGACAAGGTGGCCCTCGTTGCCGAGCCCGGCCTGTTCTCGGTGGCCGGCACGGAGCGCACCATGCGGGCCATCCAGCTGTTCAAGCAGGAGTTCGCGCCGAACCTTTCGCCTGCCGGAATTGTGGCCAACCGGGTCCGGTCCGGCTCGTCCGAGCACACCTACCGACTGGCCGAGATGGAATCCATGTTCGGCGAGCTGCTGCTCAGCCCGCGCATCCCGGAGCAGGCCAACTGGCAGCAGATCCAAGGCGCGGCACATCCCGTGCACCACTGGCCCGGGGATTCAGCCAAATCCGCCGCGGAGCTGTTTGACGACCTCCTCGCCAACCTGATGTCGGCCGGCAACGGCCTGCGCAGCCGCGCCCGGTAGCCTGCGCCGCGCCCGCCAGCCCGGGCCGCCAGCCCGGGCCGCCTGCACAACGCAGACGGCAAGGCAGAGGGGCCGCTCTCCAGGAGAGCGGCCCCTCTGTTGGTTCCAAAATGCTTTAGCTGATCTTGCGCGCGGCCCGGCGCTTGCTGAGTTCGTCGTCGGGGAAAGTCTGCTCGGCGGCGTGCTCGCTGGGCAGGGAGGCGAGGCTGCCTTCGACTTCCCGCCACACGCGTCCTACGGCGATGCCGAAAACGCCCTGCCCGCCCTGCACGAGATCGATGACCTCGTCCGCGGATGTGCATTCGTAGACGCTGGCGCCGTCGCTCATGAGCGTGATTTGGGCCAGGTCCTCCACCCCGCGTTCGCGCAGGTGTTCGACGGCGGTGCGGATCTGCTGCAGGGAGACTCCGGTGTCAAGGAGCCGCTTGACCACCTTGAGGACGAGGATGTCGCGGAAGCCGTAGAGCCGCTGCGATCCGGACCCTGCCGCGCCCCGAACGGCCGGCTCCACAAGACCTGTGCGCGCCCAGTAGTCGAGCTGGCGGTAGGTGATTCCGGCGGCCTTGCACGCGGTGGGCCCGCGGTAGCCGGCGTCCTCGTCCAGCACCGGGAGGTCCTCGGTGAACAGGAGGCCCTGGGCACCGCTCACGGGCACAGCAACACCAGCCGTGGGCTGTTTCAGCCCGCCTGCTTCGCCTTTGGGACTCACCTGGATCCTCCTTGTCGTACGCTCCCGATAACCAGTTCAGCAGACGTGGCATGACGACCATGCGTGTGATTCCCGCGGGGCGCACTTTCCAGTGTGACTTGCGCGGCTGCCGTAGGCAAGGGAACTTGATACTTCGACGTTAGGCCCGGGGGGCCCCGAGGTCAAAGACGTTGGGCCGTTGGAAATGGCGTGTCGAAACTTTCAGCCTCAACTTTAACCTTAACGTGACCTTAGCCGTCGAAGTCCTCGGGCTCCACGTCGTCCAGGAACTCCCGGAAACGGCGCAGTTCGCGCTCCTCGTCCACGGTGGGGCCGGGCTCTGCGTCTTCTCCCTCATCGTGTTCGGTGATGCGCACCCCGGCTTCGTCCATCACGGAGTCAGCGCACCAGATCCGGCACTTGGCGCGCAGCGCAATGGCAAGGGCGTCGGAGGCACGGGAACTGACGGTCGTCCCGTTTTCGAACTGGAGCTGGCCGTAGAAGATGTTGTCCTCCACAGCCACGATGTTCACGCTGACCACAGAGTGCCCCAGCGACTCCACGACGTCGACCAGGAGGTCGTGGGTCATGGGCCGGGGCGGGACCACGCCCTGCTGGGCGAGGGCGATGGCGCTGGCCTCGGGGGTGCCGATCCAAATGGGCACGTGCCGTTCCCCGTGCATCTCCTTGAGCAGGACCAGGGGCTGGTTGGAGGGCAGTTCGATGCGAACGCCTACGATCTCGACTTCAATCATCAGATGTCCATGCGTGAGATGTGGTCCTGCACCAGGGCCCGGTGCAGGGTAAGGCAGAGGTCGCTGATCTCACGGGCGGCCTCGGCTGCCCGTGCCTGCGATGCCGGGTCCTTGCGTGAGGCAAGGGGTGCCACGGCTCGTTCCACCAGGCCGAATTCCCGTTCGGCCGCCGCCTGGAAAGGGCGCAGGTGCCGCGGCTCCAGGCCGTGGCTTTCCAGCTGGACACACGCACGCGCCACCTGGAGGGCGTGTTCATCGAACTGGCCGTTGCTGTGGCTGATGAGCCCGAAGCTCAGGAGCGATTGGAGCAGGGGCACGCTGGCGCCGGACTCGGTCCGCAGCTGTTCCTCGGTCAGCTTCCGGCCCCGGCTCTGCAGCTCCGCGGCGAGCTCGTCCGAGACGATCCGCGGGGAAACGACGACGCCGGCGGGCAGGTTGTCCGGCCGCTCTCCCCTGTCGATGGCGTCAAGGTAGTCCTTGATGACTTTCAGGGGCAGGTACTGGTCGCGCTGCAGGGCCAGCACGAAGCGCAGCCGCTCAACGTCGGCGTCGGAATACTGCCGGTAACCCGCCGGGGTGCGGCGGGGATTGATCAGTCCCTTTTCTTCCAGGAACCGGATTTTTGACGCTGTCATGCCAGGGAAGTCCGCACTGAGCTGGGCGAGGACTTCGCCGATGTTCAGGACCTGGGGGCCCCGGCGTTCCGGTTGTGCCATTGCCACAGGCAGCGGTCCCCGGATCAGCCGCGGCCTGCAGCTGTGGCAGGGCTCAGGTAGAAGGTGAGGCGGAACTTGCCGATCTGGACTTCGCTGCCGGACTTCAGCTCAACCCGGTCAACGCGGTCGTGGTTGACGTAGGTGCCGTTGAGGCTGTTCTTGTCCACCACTTCGAAGCTGCGCGCGGTGCGGTGGAACTCGACGTGGCGGCGGGACACCGTGACGTCGTCCAGGAAGATGTCCGCGTCCGGGTGCCGGCCGGCGGTGGTGACGTCCGAGTCGAGCAGGAAGCGGGCGCCGGCGTTCGGGCCGCTGTGCGCCACGAGCAGCGCGGAACCGGCAGGCAGCGCCTCCACGGAGTTCCGCTCATCGGATGACAGCTTCGGTGCGATGGTGGGTTCATCGGTGACCGGGGTGAGATGGATCGAGGTGGTCTCCGACGCCTTAGCCGCACCCGTGCCGTAATCCCCATCGGCAGGGTTGTGTGTGTGGCCAGCCATGGATTCCTCCTCTTCGACGCTGCAGGCCCCAAGCCTGCAGCCAACGTTTACCCTCCGGCCCTGGCAGGTCCGGCCCCGGCTCCCCATCCGGCCGCTGACGTGCGAAGACGTCCTGCCTGCGACGCGGGGCCGGACCGGAAATACCGGTTAGCTTTAGCCTACCTGCTGTTCGTACTCCGATGCACTGAGCAACGAGTCAACGGCGTCCGGTTCGGCCAGTTTGACCTCGATGAGCCAGCCGTCACCGTAGGGATCGGTGTTGATCAGGGCCGAATCAGTGTCCAGGGAGTCGTTGCGGGCCACCACTTCACCGCTCACGGGCGCGTAGATGTCGCTGACGCTCTTGGTGGACTCCACCTCGCCCACGACTTCGTTTGCCGTAATCTTCGTGCCGGCTTCGGGCATCTGGGCGTAGACAACATCTCCAAGCGCGTCCTGGGCGAAATCGGTGATTCCCACGCGGACCACGCCGTCGGCGTTGGGGGCCGATACCCACTCGTGTTCGGCGGTGTAGGACAGGTCTTCGGGAATGTTGCTCATGGGAGGCCTTTCATCGGGGTACACCAACGTCGCGGCCCTGTGATCGGGCCGCCGCTGAAAGTATAGGCACAACTGCCGGAGCCACCGCCCGGCTTTCTGACAAGATGGGACGCATGAGGGCAATCGCCGCTGGAGCATCATCGGGACAGGACGGGTAGGCCATGCCGGAAATGCCCGAGGTTGCCGGGCTGGCCGCGTTCCTGGACGAACAGTTGCGGGGAATGGTGGTCAGCAAGGTGCAGATCGTCTCCTTCGCCGTACTCAAGACCGCCGACCCGCCCTTCACGGCCCTGGAGGGCCGTACCGTTTCCGGTGTCCGCAGGTTCGGAAAATTCATCAGCATCGACACGGACGGGCTGTGCCTGGTGTTCCACCTCGCGCGGGCGGGCTGGCTGCGGTTCACGGACTCCCCCGCTGACAGCCAGCTGCGGATGGGAAAGGGCCTGATCGCGGTCCGCTGCGCCTTTTCAGGCCCCGATGGCCCGCGCGGCTTTGACCTGACGGAAGCGGGAACCAAGAAGAGCCTTGCCGTTTACGTGGTGCGTGATCCTTCGGAGGTGCCCGGCGTCGCCACCCTGGGCCCGGATCCGTTCACGGAAGCGTTCGACGCCGACATGCTGGCTGAAATCCTGGCCGGCAGTTCGCAGCAGATCAAGGGACTCCTGCGCAGCCAGAGCGTCATCGCCGGCATCGGCAACGCCTACAGCGACGAGATCCTGCACGCGGCCAGGATCTCGCCCTTCGCCGTGGCAAAGTCCCTTGACCGGCAGACGGTCCGGGTCTTGTACGATGCGATCCACAGCGTTCTGGGCGAGGCGATGGCCGAGGCGCACGGCAAGCCGCCCAAGGATCTCAAGGACGTCAAGCGAAGCCACATGCGTGTGCATGC
Organism: Arthrobacter sp. C152; assembly: GCF_054890965.1. Taxonomy (NCBI): domain Bacteria; kingdom Bacillati; phylum Actinomycetota; class Actinomycetes; order Micrococcales; family Micrococcaceae; genus Arthrobacter; species Arthrobacter sp. C152. Next base: position 804 of record NZ_JBTZSU010000032.1, on the reverse strand, counting down.
CCGCACGGGGCAGGCCTGCCCGGTGTGCGGCGACACGGTGCGTGAGGTGTCGTTCGCGGACACGGCGCTCCAGTACTGCCCCACCTGCCAGACCAAGGGCAAAATCCTCGCCGACCGGCGGACATCCAAGTTCCTGAAATAGGAAGATCCGGCGGCCCCCTTTCCTCGACCTGTCAAAGTCTTCGGATTGCGGCTCGGGACTTCTGGTCCTACCCGGGCACGCCCTGGCGCCGTAGCGTCTTGACCAAGGCACGCATGTCTTGATCAGCACGGAGGGGTACCATGCGGCAGTCTCGACCGGCCGTCCTCGGAATGGCTTTGGCCCTCGCCCTCGGCGGCGGCCTCGGGGGCACGGCTCTGGGGTTTCCCCCGGCCGCCGCATCGGCGGCGGCTGCGCAGCTGGGCATTCCGGCATCGATGGCGGTCGAACAGGCTGGCGACGACGCGATTGTCCAGCACTACGAGCAGCTCGGCGGCAGCTCATCGTTCCTCGGCACGCCGGTCGGCAACCCATACGACATCCCTGGGGGTCGCGCCCAGGAATACAGTTACGGCACGATCTACTGGAGCCCGGGCACCGGAGCGCACGAAGTGCACGGCGCGATCCGCGGACACTATCTCGCACTCGGCGGCCCCGCCGGCATACTCGGCCTCCCGCTCACCGACGAAACCGCCACCCCCGGCGCCGCCGGCCGATACAACGACTTCGCCGCAGGCTCGATCTACTGGAGCCCCGGCACCGGAGCCCGCGAAGTGCACGGCGCGATCCGCGGACACTATCTCGCACTCGGCGGCCCCGCCGGC
>NZ_JBTZSU010000031.1:0-50287 GCF_054890965.1 Arthrobacter sp. C152 | reverse complement strand
GGCAACGACCACGCGAAACGGAGGTTTTCATTTGAGGCAACGTATTACTCTTCCCGGAGGTATTGCAATGAGGCAACAGGGGGACCCATGGACGGAACCACGCCGCAGGAAGAACCAGGCCCTTAGAACCAGTCGCCCTCGGCGTAGGTACTCCGGACATGGGCGCGGAGGTACTCCCCCACCACCGCGGCGCCCAGGTCGCCGGCCTCGGGCGCCACTACCCGGCCGTCGACGCGGCGCGCCATCCGCTGGATGAAGCGTTCCAGCCCGGGGTCACTGCCAAGCCGGAAGAACGTCGTCTGGGCGCCGGCCCGGCCCAGCCGGTCCAGTTCAGCCACCGTGGCGCGGATGGTCTCGGTGTCCGGCGGCCAGTTGAACCAGGAGTCCCCGTCCGGCAGCAGGTGCGCGGTGGGTTCGCCGTCGGTCACCACCAGGAGCACCGGCTGCATCGAGGGGTGCTGCCGGAAGAACCGGCCGGCCAGCAGCAGGCCGTGGTGCAGGTTGGTGCCCTGTTCCCGCAGGGCCGGCAGCGCCGTCAGTTCCCCGATGTCCATGGACTGCGCGTAGCGGCCGAACGTGATCAGTTGAAGCCGGTCGCCGCGGAAACGGGTGGAAATGAGGTGGTGCAGGGCGAGGGCGGTGCGTTTCATGGGCACCCACCGCCCTTCGGCGGCCATGGAGAAGGACACGTCAACGAGCAGCGCGACGGCGGCCTGCGTCCGCGCTTCGGTTTCCGCCACCTCGATGTCCCCGACGGCAAGGCGCAGTCCTCGGGCGGGGTCGCCGCCATCGCCCATGGTCCGGCGGATGGCGTTGGTCATGGTGCGGGTCACGTCCCAAGGCTCGGCGTCGCCGAATTCCCATTGGCGGCTGGAGCCGGTCTGTTCACCCGCCGCCCCCGCCGCCCGGGTGTCCCGGTTCCCCTGCCGGCCGGAGAGCTGCTTCGCGGTGTCCCGCAGCAGCGACTTCCCGAGCCGCCGCATGGCCTGGGGTGACAGGCGCAGGTCGCCGTCGGCACCGCGGCGCAGGTAGCCGCCGTCCTGAATGGCCCGTTCGATCTCCGCCAGGGTGCGGGCGCTGACCGCTGCGTCCTCACCAAGCTGGCGGCCCAGCGCGTCAAGGTCCAGGTCATCGAGCCGGGAACCGTTGTACGACTGGGAGAGCTGCTCGGAGAGCCCATCGAGCTCGGCAAGGTCCTGCAGGACGCCGGTCCCGTCGCCGAGGCCCAGCCCTTCCTGCCCTTCGAAGCGTTCCGATCCCGTCCAGTCCTCGCCAGGACGCAGGGCCTGCAGCGTGGCGTCCAGTTCGCTGAGCTGGGCCATCAGTTCGGGCGAGCCGAAGGCCTGGGCAGAGAGCCGCATCAGTTCATCGCGCTGCTCGGCGGACATGGACTGCAGGAGCCGCTGGGCGGCCGCGGCGCGCTGGGCGAGGGCGTCCACCAGTTCCTCCACCGACTGCGGGTTTTCCGGGAAGAAGTGGCCGTGCCTGGCCATGAACTCCTGGAAATCGGCGTCCGTGTCTTCGCCGCGCCGGTGCTTGCCGAGCAGCCCGTTAAGGTCCTTGAGCATGGCATTCACTGCCTCCCGGTCATCGTCGGTTGCGCTTTCCAGCGCCTGCTTCATGCCGGCAAACCGCTGCTCCAGGACCTCCCTGCCCAGCAGGTCCTTGATTTTGTCGTACGCCTCGCGCGCCGTGCTGGACTGCCAGTCGTAGGAGGCCAGTTCATTGACCGCCGCCGCGGTTGACGGGGGCAGGTTCTGCAGCTGCATTTCCCGGAAGGCGCGGTCAGTGTTGTCCATCATGGCGTCGCGGGCCAGCTGCCTCCGCTCCTCCAGCACGGCCGTGTCCAGGAGTTTCTTCACCTCGTCCAGGGTGCCGTCCAGCCGGTGCCGGCCGAGAAGGTCGCGCCGCCGCTGCTGGACCCGGCGGGCGAGGTCGTCCAGGCCGTCCCGGTTCCGGCCGCCGCGCCGCAGGAACTCCTGCAGGGCGTGCCGCGGCGAGTAGCCGGCCATCACATCCTCCGCGACGGCGTCCAGCGCCTCGGCCAGGTCGACCGGCGGGGCGAGCGGGTCCGGGCCGCCGGTGTACCGGCCGTACCTGGCTGACCGCTTGTGGGTGGCCATGGTGCCTCCTGTGCTTAGCCGTAGATCGTTTCCTCGTCGTCGGACTCCTTGGAAATCCGCCGTCCGAGGTACAGCCCTTCCAGGGCGAGTTCGACGGCGGCCGCACGCTGCCCGTCGTTCGCGGCACCCAGGCGGCGGCTGATTTCGTCGTACAGGCCCGAGCCGTTTAGGGACGGCAGGTTGCCGAGGAACTCCTGCGCGGTGACCTGCTCGCCGGTGGTCACCGTCCTGTGTCCGTTCAGCGCTGCGACCAGCGGGCCCATGTCCAGGCCCTGGAAGTGGGCCCTGACGGCTTCGGCGGTGGCGGTGCGCAGGAGGTGGTCCAGGACGCCCTGTTCGCGGCCTTCCTCCCCGGATTCAAACTCGATCTTGCCGGTCAGCACGTCAACCGCGGATTCCAGGTCGATGATGCGTGCCACGGCCTCCGCTTCGCCCCGGATCCGGGCCCTGCGCAGGGCCGCGGCGGCCACCGTTTCGGCGCCGGCGATGGCGAACCGGGCGGATACCCCGGAGGTCTGGTTGATGGCCGGGGACTGGCGCAGCGCCCTCGTGTAGCGGGCCAGGATCTCCAGGAGGACGGGCGGAACGTCCGCCACGAGCCGGCCCTCCTGGCGGATCACGGCCACTTCATCGTCGAGTTCGATCGGGTAGTGCGTCCGGATCTCGGCGCCGAACCGGTCCTTCAACGGCGTGATGATCCGGCCGCGGTTGGTGTAGTCCTCCGGGTTGGCCGACGCGACCACCAGCACGTCCAGCGGAAGCCTCAGGACGTAGCCGCGGATCTGGATGTCCCGTTCCTCCATGACGTTCAGCATGGCAACCTGGATGCGCTCGGCGAGGTCCGGGAGTTCGTTGATGGCGATGATGCCGCGGTTGGAGCGCGGAATAAGCCCATAGTGGATGGTCTCCGGATCGCCCAGGCGGCGGCCCTCCGCCACCCGCATCGGGTCGACGTCGCCGATGAGGTCGGCCACGGAGGTATCCGGTGTGGCCAGTTTCTCGACGTACCGCTCCGACCGGTGGCGCCACGAGACCCGCAGCCGGTCCCCTTCCGTGAGGGCCCGGGCACGGGACTGCTCCGTGATCGGGCCGAAGGGGTGTTCGTTCAGCTCGGAATCCTCGATCACCGGCGACCACTCGTCCAGCAGCCCGGCCAGGGTCCGGAGCAGGCGGGTCTTGCCCTGGCCGCGCTCGCCCAGCAGGACGACGTCGTGCCCGGCAATCAGCGCGCGCTCCAGCTGCGGAATGACGGTCCGGCTGAAGCCGTACAGGCCCGGCCACGGGTCGCGGCCGGCGGCAAGGGCGGCGAGGAGGTTGTCGCGGATTTCGTGGCGCAGGTCTTTGTGGACATATCCTGCGGCACGCAGTTCACCAACGGTATAGATCTCGGGGCGATCAGTCACTCCTCTACGGTAATCCCCGGCCTGCGGCTAATCGATAGATTCCTCCAGATTCCCGCAGTCGCATGCCGGGCCAACCGAGCCACGCGGGACACCGCGTACCCACGTACCGGGCGCATGCCGGCCGCCCGGGGTTTACGCTGGTTGCTGATGACTGCAGAGAGCACCCTGATCCTCCTTGTCCGGCACGGGGAAACACCCACCACCGGCACCGTTCTGCCGGGGCGGGCGCCCGGGCTGCATCTTTCCGAACGTGGCCGCGCCCAGGCGGATGCTGTCGCCGAACGCCTTGCCGGCCTCGCTATCGACGCCCTCTACTCCTCCCCGCTGGAGCGGGCCCGCGAGACGGCGGAGCCGACGGCGGTGCGCAGCGGTCAGCCGGTCCGGGAGGAAGCCGGGCTGCTCGAATGCGACTTCGGCGACTGGACCGGCTCCGCGCTCGCCGGCCTTGCCGGACTTCCGGAGTGGCAGACGGTCCAGCACAATCCGTCGGCCTTCCGCTTCCCCAACGGGGAAGGCTTCGCCGGGATGCAGGCACGCATGGTGGGCACCCTGGAGGTGCTGCGCTCGGCGCATCCGGGCGGCGTGGTCGTGTGTTTCTCCCACGCCGACCCCATCAAGGCCGCCGTGGCCCACGCGCTGGGCACCCACCTGGACCTTTTCCAGCGCGTGGTGATCAGTCCGGCGTCGGTCTCTGCCATTTCCTTCGTGGACGGAAAGGCGCCGGCAGTGCTCACGGTGAATTCGACGTCGGAACCCCTGAGCGGGCTCAGGACGCAGTGATGTCCAGCGGACGGGTGCGGGGCGTACGGTGTCCGGGCAGGAGCTGAGCCTTCTCACGGAAGGCCGCATCGAACTGTTGGGCCGGATCGTCAGCGGCAGCAACGCCACCTTCCTCGCCGAAGTCACGTGCGGAGGCGAATCGGCCTGGGCTGTCTACAAGCCGGAGGCCGGCGAGCGCCCGCTCAGCGATTTCGACGCCGGCCTGCACCGCCGGGAACGGGCCGCGTACCTGCTCAGCGAGGCCCTGGGGTGGGCCCTCGTCCCGCCGACGGTGGTCCGCGGCGATGCCCCGCTGGGGGTGGGGTCGCTGCAGTGGTTCATTGAGGGCGACCAGCAGGAGCATTACTTCACCCTGTACGCCGATGCCCCGGAAACCCATGCGGTGCTGGCGCAGATCGCCCTGTTCGACTACGTGGCCAACAACACCGACCGCAAGAGCGGGCATGTGCTGCGCGGCAGTGACGGGCACGTGTGGGGCATCGACCATGGCCTGTGCTTCTCGGCCGCGTTCAAGCTGCGCACCGTCATCTGGGAGTTTGCCGGCGACCCCGTTCCGGATGCCCTGCTGGCGGACATCACCCCGCTGGCAACGGCTGTGCCCGACGCCGTGGCCGCCCTGCTCGACGACGCGGAAACGAGCGCCCTGCAGCGCCGGGTCCGGCGCATCCTGCTCGAGGGCGTCCTGCCGGTCGACCATACCGGGATGCGCTATCCGTGGCCGCTGGTCTGACGCCCGGCACGGGCCCCGCGGGGGCAGCGCCTTACTGGGGCTGGGCGCGCCCCTGTATGGACACCGCCGCTGAGGCGGAGGCCTCGTCAATGCGCGCCCCGATACGCTCCAGCAGGTAATGCTGCCCGGTCACCGTCGGGTGGTCGCCGTCCGGCCCGATCAGGTCGTCGACGTCGTCGCTGATCCAGCCCTCGGCAATCGGGTCGACGAACTCCCCGCCCGCCTCGCGGGCAGCCGATTTGAGCGCGGTGCTGATGTCCACCAGGCCCGGATCCGGGATGGCGGTATACGACGGCGGCCCCACGACAATGATCTTCGCGGCCGGGGCAAGCTCCTCCGCGCGGGTCACGGCAGCCAAGGCTGCATCGCCAATGTCCGGGGCGGGATAGCCAAGATCATTTTCCGACCCGAAGAACACCACCACACCGGTGTCAGGGGTGACGAAGTCCCTGACCTGGGTTTCGAACGTGCCGTTGTAGTCGCCGGGGCTGAGGTAGCCGCTGCCGTTTTCCGCGGCGTTGATGACTTCCAGGCCGGTCCCCAGCGGATCCTGGCGGACCAACGCGGGCCAGGCGTCTTCCGGCGAGGTGCCATACCCCGTGCTCAGGGAGTCACCGACCACCACCACCCGCACCGGGTGCACCGGCGCGCCAACGGGTTGCGGCCTGCCGGCGATGGACGATGTTGCCGCCAGGAGGAGCAGGGCTCCCGTTCCCGCCGCAATCAACCGGCCGCGGTGCGCACGGGCCGGCAAAATCGGGTGCATGGCGCCGCCCTTCTGCCTGGAATCCGCGGGCGCCACCAGCGCCGGCCGCCGACTCGTGTCTCTGTATCAGTGTTCCATGGTAGGCGTCAGGAAAGACACTTGAGCCCCAACGGCCCGTTAACGGCAGTTTGCACAGCAACTCCACAGGTTCTGCAGCCAGCTAGGATGAAGCCCGTGCAGAGCCACAAAACCCCATGGAACCCCGCCGCGGCCCTTACCGAGGAGGCGCCCGGCGTCTACTTCGCCCGGGGGCCTGCCTCGAACTGGATCGTGGTCCGGGACAAGACCGGCTTCATCATCATCGACAGCGGGTACCCCGGGGACCGGCCCCATGTCCTGGCCTCACTCCGCCACCTGGGCCTTGATCCGGCGGACGCGCGCGCCTTGCTGCTGACGCACGGACACGTGGACCACACCGGCTCGGCCGCGTACTTCTCGGAGTCGTTCGGGACCCCCGTCCTGTGCGCACCGGGCGAGGTGGCGCACGTGCAGGGAAAGGAGAAGCACCAGGTAACCTTCGGGCAGGTCCTGGCACGCGCCTGGCGGCCGCGCGTCTTCGGCTGGATGGTGCATGTCATCCGTTCCGGTGCGCTGGCGGCCAAGCCCACGCCCCGGGCGGAGCCGTGGGACGCCGCGACACTGCGCTCGCTGCCCGGCGCCCCGGAAGCCGTCCCGGTGCCGGGACACACCCCGGGCAACGCGTCGGTCCTCCTCCCCCGCGCGGGCGCCATCGCCACCGGGGACTCCTTCGTGACGGGCCATCCGCTCAGCCGGAGCACCGGACCGCAGATGCTCCACCCCATGTACCACTCGGACCCCGCCGCGGCAGTGGCCGCACTGGACCGCTTCGCCGGCGTCGACGCGGCTGTCATCCTGCCGGGCCACGGCCCTGCCCTCCGCACTCCGCTCGCTACGGCGCTCGCGTCACTGCCGGGCCGGCGGCCAGGTCAGAACCTGCCGTAGCGCGCCCGCGCCATCGAGTACACGCCGTAGCAGATCAGGCCCGCTGCGATGGCGGCGAGGAGGAAGACACCGTAGGGCTGGGCGCCGAGGGTCTTCAGGCCGCCGTCCAGGCCGGAGGACTTCGAGGGATCGGCGGTGGCGGCGGCAACGATGACCAGGACACCGACGACGGCCAGGACCACGCCCTTGGCCGCGTAGCCGATGGTGCCGATCCACTGGACAACCGTGCGGGCGGTGCCCTGCACCTGCAGGTCCTTCAGGAACTTGCGGCTGATGCCCCGGTACGCGTAGTAGGCACCCGCAGCGATAATGGCCAGCCCGATTGCCACGAGCAGTACGACTCCGGCGGGCACCCCCATCAGTTTGGCGGTGAAGTCACTGGCGGACTGGCTGGAATTCTTGCTGCCGCCGGCAGCGAAAACAGCGAAGGTGTAGGCGAGGAAGGCGAAGATGACGGCCTTCCCGGCCGCGGACGCCGCCTTTCTCCATTTCTTTTTGGGCTCCGTCTCCGCGCGCGCCCCGAACGCGGCCTCACTGACCATCCACAGGGCCAGCGCGGCGCACGCCACCGCCCCGCCCCACAGCAGCACGCCACCGCCAGGCTTCGACGCCAGGGTCCCGATGGCGCCTGACTGGTCCGCTTCCCCGCCCTGTCCCCTGTCGATCTGCAGCGCTATGGCGCCGACCAGGATATGGACCAGCCCAATGAAGACGTATCCGGCACGGGCCAGGACCCGCACTGCCGGGCTGCGGCTTGCCGATGCTGCCTCTGATACCGCCCGGTTGGCTCCCCGCGACGCGTTGTCCATGGCCGGCCCTTTCCGGAATGTGCTCGATGTTCTATTCCCCGGTCAGCTTCCCGTGCCCATGGTCGCCTCGGAATGGGTTCAGTGTAGATCCGTCCGGCCACTCCCGACAGACCCGCCCAGTCCCGACGGACCCGCGCCTCGCGGGGCGCGCTGGCACAGCCTGTCCAGCGCCTCGTTGAGTGTTGACTCAATCTGGCCGTTCAGCAGGTCGCGCCGGTCCGTGGTGGACGGGTCCTCGACATCGCCGGGCATCGGCGGTGAGGTGACGGTCATCGCCGCCTGGAAACGTCCGTCATCGCTGCTGACCGCCACGGTCTGGAAGTCCCAGAAGGATCCGATGCCCTCCTGGCGGCTGGCGGGCGAGCACTGGTCGGCGAACCGCCACAGCCCCAGGCCGTACGGGCCGAAGCCGGGGCTGGTCTTCATCTCCCGCAACGACGATGCCGAAACAGCCCGGCCCTGGAGGAGGCCGCCCATGAATAGGTTCATGTCCTGGACCGTGGATACCGCCCCGGACGCCGGGGAACCTGCCGCGAAGGCGTTGTCTGTGGTGTCGATGCGGTCACCGCGCAGCGTGACGTAGCCGTGCAGCAGGTCGGGCGCGTTGACGTCGAGCCGGTCCAGGCTGGTGTTCTTCAGGCCGAGCGGACCAAACACGTCATCGCGCATGACCTGTTCGAAGGGCTTGTGGCGCAGGGCCTCCACCAGCAGGCCCAGGGCGAGGTAGTTTGTGTTCGAGTAGTGGAACAGTCCGACGTTGAAGGCGGGCCAGGGCAGCGTGCCGGCGGCGCTGATCCCTTGCTCCATGGAGAATGCCCGGGACAGTGTGGGCCTGAAGTCCAGGTTGCGTGGCAGCGCCTCGTTAACCTCCGGCAGGCCTGAGGTATGGCTGAGCAGTTGCCGCACGGTGATGGGTCCGGGCGGCTGCAGGGCCGCCTTGAAGCCGGGGATGACGTCGTTGACGGGGTCGTCAAGGGCGATCAGGTGGTCATCGACGAGCTTGAGTACTGCCACGGCGGTCATTGTCTTGGTGACGCTGGCGATCTGCACGCGGTCCGTCGGCTGTGCGGGGGCCAGGGAGTCGAGGTCCCGCACGCCGTAGGCCCGGGACCATTCGCCGCCCGGCCAGCGGACCTCGACGACGGCGGACACGGCACCTTGGTCCATGAACAGCTGGATCTGCTGCACCAGGGGTTCCAGGGCGGCGGGCTCGGCCGGTTGCGGAAGGGTGTCGTCCGTATAGGTGCAGCCGGAAAGGGCGAGTGCGGCGGCAAGGACCGCCCGCCTCCAGATGCGGTTCTTCGAGCCCATGGCGTCCGCCCGGTAAGGAAGGGGTGGCAGGGAACCTGGCCGCTCTGCCGCGCCGTGCCCGGCCAGGCTGGCTGGCGGCGCCGCCGTCGTCCTACATCATCATTTTAGGCGTGCAGCATCAGGTGTCGAAGCGGAGGATGACAATCAGCACGGCGAGGGCTGCCGCCCCGGCCAGGAGCATCGCGGCCCGTGGATTGCCGAAGTTCAGCGTCCAGCCAAGACCAAACCGGCGCGGCACCATCAGCGCCTGGTCCTCCCGGTTGAAGTACAGGAGGCCACCGCGCCAGAAGGCGTCGTCGTCACGGTGCGTCAGGCCGGTATCCGGGTCCGGGCCGCCGGACTCACGGTTGTGCCTCGCCAGCACTGCCATGGCGACGCCGACGCCGGCCAGCACGGGGAGCACCACCACGAGCGGTGCCCAGGGCGTCCAGGTTCCGGTCCACATCAGGAGTGAGGATCCGAGCATGGCCACATCGACCGACGCGGCCAGTCCGAGCAGAGTCCTCGCCCCGAGGGCGGTGTACTCGCGGTGCCACCGGGCTGAGCTGCCGGGATGTGCCGGGTCGAGGTCCGCACGGCCGCGCAGGATGCCCGCGGCGATGACCGCCAGCAGTGCAGTGACCAGCACCTGCACGAAGACGAGGGAGAAGGCTGAGCCGAAAGACTTGCCGGCAAGCCTGTCCGGCGTCCCGTTCGCGGCGTAGTGGACTGCCAGCACCGCGGGCATGGCTGGATAGCTGGCGACGCCGGTGAGCACCGTCGCGCCCGTCACGATGACTGCCGGAGCCAGCCAAAGCCAGGGATACTTCGGCGGATCAGCGCGCAGGCTGGTGTCCACGGCCACGCCTTGGCGTAGGCCTCCGTACCAGTTACCGGCCGCTTTGGCCGCCTTGATGGCCTGGTTGGCAAGGAAGAAGCAGCCGTACCAGGAGCCGAGCAGCAGCAGCACCGACAGCGGTAACAGGAAGGTGGCACCTGTCAGGGCGTAAGCGCCCATGCCCCCGGCGGCAGCGGCAATCCCGCTCAGGAGCACCCGGCGCCGGTACAGGCGGGCCTGCCGGATGATCAGCGGGTCCCCGGCATGTCCTGGCGGGACGCGGACACCGAAAGGAACGGTGGGGATGGTGATCGCCGGCAGCACCAGGGCCAGCAGGAGCACCAAAGCCAGCAGGACAGAACCGAGGATGAGGCCGACGGTCATGGCTCATCACCGGCCCGTTGGGATTCGAAGGATTCGATCAGGGAGCGGCATTCGGCGAGCACTTCGCCGGCAGACATACCCCTGGCAATGGCCTCGGCGAGGAGGGTGCGTGCCCTACCCGTCCATTCCTCCCGGTACCGCTCCCCCGGGGCGGCAACTGCCACCACGGCGCCGGTCCGACGGTTGAGCCTGATGAGCCCCTGCCGGCGCAGCAGGTCGTAGGCCTTGTTGACGGTATGGAAGTTGATCCCGAAGTCGGCCGCCAGCGCCCGGGTGGGGGGAAGCGCGCTGCCCGCCACGAGGCGGCCCTCCGCGATCTCCTCCGTGATCCGGTCGCGGAGCTGCTGGTAGAGCGGCACATCGCTGGTGAGATCCAGGGTGAGAATCATGGCTGCACCTCTTTGCTCTATCCGTTATAGAACAAAGCGCTGCCACTGGCAACGGGGCCGTTACCGCCCATGCCGGGTGCCGCCGTCGGACGTCTTTTCCGTTGCCGCAGGCAAATATCACCCAGGCTCTGGACTCTTGGGCGGGCCGGAACCAGACTGTCTACAACAGCTGTCCCGGCGGTCCGAAATTCCCCGGATTCCGGCCGCGGGAACGCTTAGCTGACGTTCTATCGCCCGTACTCGGTGCCTGATCCACACCTGTGAAAGGACAAGGCCATGCCGGACTTCTCAGCCTTCTTCCCGCTGATCGCCATCATCCTGGGAGCGCTCGTTGCCATCGGCTTCATCTGGACGGCAACGAAGCTGATGTGGAAGGTGGCTGAGCCGAACGAGGCGCTGATCATTTCCGGCCTGACGCGCGGAACCCTCGAAACGCGTGCGGGCATGGATTTCAAGATCGTCACCGGCAAGGGCGCCCTGGTCCTTCCCGGCCTCCAGACAGTCCGGGCGTTGTCGCTGACACTGAATGAAACCGAGCTCAAGGTCTCCTGCGTGACCTCCCAGGGCATCCAGGTAGTCGTGGAGGGCGTGGTCATCTACAAGATCGGCGACGCCCCGCCGTTCATCGCCAACGCAGCCCGGCGTTTCCTCGGCCAGCAGCCCAGGATGGAAAGCCAGGTGTACAACGTGTTCGAAGGCCACCTGCGCTCCATCATCGGCAGCATGACGGTAGAGGAGATCATCCGGGAGCGGGACAAGCTCGCCTCGCAGGTCCGCGGTGCCAGCGGCGTGGAGATGGAGAAGCTGGGCCTCGTGGTGGATTCGCTGCAGATCAAGGACCTGCAGGACCCCACCGGCTACATCGAGAACATCGCGAAGCCGCACATTGCGCAGGTGAAGATGGAGGCCCGGATCGCCGAGGCCACGCGCAACCGTGAAGCGGCGGAGAAGGAAGCCGAGGCCGCGGCCCTGATCGCGGACGCACAAAGCGTCTCGGCCATCCGGCAGTCCGTGGCGCAGGCCAACGCCGAGCGGGCCAGGTCGAATGCCGCCCAGGCCGGCCCCCTGGCCGAGGCCACGGCCCGGCAGCAGGTGGTGGTCCAGGAAACCGAGGTGGCCAAGCTTGAGGCGGACCGGGAAGAGCAGAAGCTGCAGACCACCATCCGCAAACCGGCCGACGCGAAGGCCTACGCCAAGCGCACCGAGGCCGAAGGCCAGAAGGCGGCGGACATCAGCGCCGCCGAAGCGCTGGCCCGGCGCACGGAACTCGAAGCGCAGGCCAACGCGCGGCGCACGGAACTGCAGGCCCAGGCGAACGCGACTGCGGCATCCGCCACTGCCGGTGCCACCAAAGTCACCGGTGAGGCCGAAGCCGCGGCCACCCGCGCCAAAGGCGACGCCGCGGCGTCGGCGATCAAGGCCAAGGCGCTCGCCGAGGCGGACGGCATCAAGGCGCGCGCGGAAGCATTGGGAACCAACCAGGACGCCGTGATTTCCCAGCAGCTCGCGGAGAACATGCCGGCCATCATCGCCGCGGCCGCCGAACCGTTCTCGCACGTGGGCCAGATGACGGTCCTGAACGGCGGGGACGGCGTCAACAAGATGCTCGGCGGCATCCTGGCACAGGCGGGCGACTACCTCCCCGCCATCGCATCAGCGCTTCGGAACGGCAAGGAAGCCAAGCGGCCACCCGCGGCTCCCGGGGCTTAGGGGCACCCGGTGCACAGGGAGGTCGACCGCAGTCTGACAGGAAAGGTGGGACGGGTGACCGGGCGCATCGGACCCGGGACCATCGGCGAAGTCATGCTGCCCTACCTCGGGGGCACCATGGCCTTCCACGCCCACCCGTTCGACAAGACCAGCGGCTTTGCCGTGGGTGAGGAGGTACTGGTGATCTACTTCGAGCCGCCCCAGACGGTCTACGTGGACGAACTGCCCGACGTCCTGCGGCACGGCGGCTGACTGAAGCGGCTAGCGCCCGCCTTCCATCTTCCTGCTGCGCTGCTCCTGCGCCATGGGCCCGTAGGGATAGATCCCGGCGTGCGGTTGGCTGGCCTCCGTCAGGCGCCGTACCTCGGCAGGGTCCAGCTGCAGGTCCGCGGCCGCAAGGTTGTCGGCGAGCTGTTCCGTGGTCCGGGCGCCCAGGATCACGGAGGTCACGGCGGGCCTGTCCGCCAGCCAGGCCAGCGCCACCTGGGACTGGGTCACGTGATGGGCGGCGGCAATATCCTCGACAGCTTCGATGACCCGCCAGGTGTGGGGGTTGTCATTGCGCGCCTGCCACGCCTCCATCCCGCGCTCCGGGTTTTCGCCGAGCCGTGTTGCGCCGGCAGGACGCTGGTCCCGCTTGTACTTGCCGGACAGCCAGCCGCCGCCCAGCGGGGACCAGGGCAGCAGTCCGATTCCGGCGTCCAGCGCCGCCGGGACTATCTCGAATTCAATCTCCCGCACCAGCAGGCTGTACTGCGGCTGCAGGCTGACCGGCGGGTTCCACCCGTGGGCGCGGGCAAGGTGGACAGCCTTGGTCAGCTGCCAGCCCAGGAAGTTGGAGAAACCGTAGTAGGCGATCTTCCCGCGGCCCACGGCGTCGTCCAGGAAGCGGAGCGTTTCCTCCAGCGGGGTGATCGGGTCCCAGGCGTGCAGCTGGTACAGGTCGATCTGTTCCACGCCCAGGCGCCGGAGGGAATCATCCAGGGCGCGGGTCAGGCGCCGCCGGGACGTCCCGACGTCGTTCGGTGCCGTCCCCATCGGAAAGCGCCCCTTGGTGGCGATCACCGCCCTGTCCTTCATCTCCGGCCGCTTCTCCAGCCACGTGCCGATGATTTCCTCGGAGGTCCCGGCGCTGTAGATGTCGGCGGTGTCGATGAAGTTGCCGCCCGCTTCGAAGTAGTGGTCCAGGATGGCGTGGGAAGCATCCTGGGAGGCTTCCGCGCCAAAGGTCATGGTGCCCAGCGCGTAGCTGCTGACGACGGTGCCGCTGTGGCCCAGGGTCCGGTACTGCATGGTGTCTCGCAATCAGTAGTGGTTGGGCGGCGGGTTCCGGGACGCGGCATCCATGGTGGTGGTGCGGACCCGGTACAGGCTGGTGGTGGCGGTGATGTACAGGTCCTGGCCATCCGGTCCGCCGAAGCAGAGGTTCGACACCGTTTCGGGGACCTCAAAGGTGTCCAGGAGTTCAAAATCCGGTGAATAGATGCGGACCGAGGGACCCGCGGAAGTCCAGATCCTCCCGGCGACGTCCACCCGCAGGCCATCGGCGGCGTGGCCGTCGTCCAGCTCAACGCCGGTCCCGGCCGGACTGCACTCCCCGTCCCGCACGTCATAGGCGGCGATCCGCAACGGCACGCCGTGGGCCGGGCCGGCGGTGTCGGCAACGTAGAGGATTGATTCGTCCGGCGAGAAGGCCAGCCCGTTGGGGTGCACCAGGTCGGTAATGGCCGCGGTCAGCGCCGCGGGGCCCGGATCGAAGCGGAAGACATGGCAGCCGCCGTACTCCTGCTCCCCTTCGTGCCCTTCCCTGGTGCCCGGGAGGATGCCGTAGGGCGGGTCGGTGAACCAGGTGCTGCCGTCCCGGGCGATGACGACGTCGTTGGGCGAGTTCAGCCGGCGGCCCTGGAAGGAATCAACCAGGGCGGTCACCGTGCCGTCCCGGTCGCGTTCCACCCTGCGGCGCCCGTGGCTGCACTGCACGACGCTGCCGTCGGCGTCGAGCGTCCGGCCATTGGTGTATTCCACCCCCACGGCGTAGTCACGTGCCGCCCCCGTGGCCGGATCAAACTCCAGGATGCGGTTGTTCGGGATGTCGCTCCACCGCACGGTCTGCGACGACGGCACCCACAACGGTCCCTCGGCCCAGACCGTGCCGGTGTAGACGCGCTCCAGCCCGCCGATCACGAGTCGGTCCATGGAAGCCCCCTTGCCTTGTTGCCTGCCGACGCCTAAGCGAGGTGGACCGCGTCCCATTCGAGCAGTTTCGGGTCCGCAAGTCCCTCGGTAATGAAGGGATCGCCGGCAATGAAACGCTCGGCTTCCCCGCGCGAGGTGAAGATGCCCATGGAGCTGACCTCCGCGTCGCGAGACTGGAAGGGACCCAGCGCGAGAAGGCCTCCGCCCTCCGCCCGGAATGCCTCGTAAAAGGCCTTGTGGCGGGGATAGGTTTCCATGATCTGTGACCGGTCGACGCCCGGGCGCACGCTGTACAGCACGACACATTCCATGGGTCTGAACTTACCCTAGGCCTGGTTTTGGGTCTGCGGGACGCGCAGGCTGCCGTACCTTTCCATCCGGTGCCACCGCAGGTGCACCCCGGCCACCGCCGTAACGACGGCCTGGATGACGACGAGGTACATCAGCTGGCGGTACACAAACTGCTGGAGGGGAAGGGTCCACAGCGGCCCGAACCGTTCCTTGTCGAGCCGGAAGGCGTAGGCGGCCATGAGCAGCTGGACCGCCAGGAAGACCAGCCACAGGGCCGCGATCCGCAGCGGGTCGAGGAAGATCAGGCCATACAGGGCGAAGACGTCGACGACGGGCGCGAAGAGGGGCAGCAGCACCTGCAGGACGAGCAGGTAGCCGAGTCCGCGCCGGCCGAGTTTGCCGGCGGCGCCGCCCTGCACCACCGCGCCGCGGTGCTTCCACATGGCCTGCAGGGTGCCGTAGCACCAGCGGTACCGCTGGCGCCACAGGGCGCCGAGCGTGGCGGGCGCCTCGGTCCAGGCCCGTGCGTCCTCCTGGTAGACGACGCGCCACCCGTCGCGGCACAGTGCCATGGTCAGGTCGGTGTCCTCGGCGAGGGTGTCGTCGCTGACGCCGCCCACGTTGACGAGGGCGCCGAGGCGGAAGGCACCGATTGCGCCGGGGACGGTGGGCATGCATTCGGCGACGTCGAACAGCCTGCGGTCCAGGTTGAAGCCGACGACGTACTCGATGTGCTGCCAGGCGCCCAGGATGCCTCCGCGGTTGGCCACCTTGGTGTTTCCGGAAATGGCCCCCACCCGGGGGTCGGCGAACGGCTGGATCAGGGCACGGACCGTGTCGGGTTCGAAGACGGTGTCGCCGTCGACCATGACCACAAGGTCATGGGCTGCGGCCTGTATCCCGGCGTTCAAGGCGGAGGGCTTGCCGCCGTTTTCCTTGCGGATGACGGTGACGCCCGGCAGGCCCAGGGCCTCCACGATGTCAGCCGTCCCGTCCGTGGAACCGTCATCGACCACAAGGACCTCAACCGGATGCGAGGAGGCCACGATGGAGCGGACGGCGGCTTCGATGCCGGCGGACTCGTTGTAGGCGGGGACGACCACGGTCACCGGCTCGGTGACCGCCGGCTTGACCATCACGTCTGCGCGGCGCCGGGCCCGCCCGGCGGTGGGGAGCCGCCGTGCGGCACGGCTGTGGCGCGCGGCGAAGAACATCACGAGCAGGGCGCGGACGAAGGTTACGACGCCGGCGGCGACGAGGCCCCACGAGATAGCGGTGACGACGAAGTCGCTGAGCCGGATGCCCCAGACGAAGGCGGAGCCGCGGAGCTGTTCGGTGCTGGAGGCGGGGCGCATGCTGTCGATGCCGACGGCGTCGCCGACCGTGGTCACGCGGTAGCCCTGGTCGGAGAAACGCGACAGGGCCGAATCCAGCGCGGCGACGGTCTGTGCCCTGTCTCCGCCGCCGTCGTGCATCAGGACCACCTGCCCCTGCGGCCCCGACGGCGTGAGGTTGCGCTCGATCGCAGCCACCCCGGGTGTTTGCCAGTCCTTGCTGTCCATGCTGCTCAGCACCGTGAGGTAGCCCTCATCGGCGAGCCCGTGCAGCGCGGACCACATGTCATTGGTGAGTGCCCCGTTTCCGGCGGTGTAGGGCGGACGCAGCAGTGAGGCCGCCTGGCCGGTGACGCCGACGATCGCGTCCTGGCCGCCCTGCACCTCAAGTTCCCGCCGCCAGTCGGGGGCCGCGCCAAGATCGGTGTGGGTCAGCGTGTGGACCCCGATCTCGTGGCCCTCCGCCACGATGCGGCGTACGAGGTCGGGGTGGTCCACCGCCGCCGAACCGACGACGAAAAAGGTGGCATGGACGTGGTGTTCACGGAGGACGTCGAGGATCCGCGGCGTCCACTCGGGATCCGGGCCGTCGTCGAACGTCAAGGCGACGGTGCGGTCCGGTGGGCTGACTGCCTGCACGGAGCTGCCCCGCGAATCCACCACCGGGCCACCGTGGGACACGGCGCCGGGAACATTGCCGGCCGCCGGGTTCGCGGGCACGGAGTCGGCGCCCACTCCGCCCAGGTGGTGGACGTACCCCTGCACGGCCAGGGCAAGGCCCAAGGCCATGAGGGTGGCCAGGAGGACGAGCCAATGCGCCCGGACGTTGGCGGGGACATTGCTTTTGGCGGGCCTGGAACCCGTAGTCCGGCGGCCCATGTTACTGGTGCGCAGGGGCCGTTGGGCGTGTCGTCTGGCCAGGCGGCAGGGTATCGGCGCCTGGGGCCGTCCCGGCTGTGCCCGGGGCGGTTCCGCTCTTGCCTGGTTCGGAGGGTGCGGCGGTGGCGGCCGGCGCCGGGGCAGGGGCGGCTGCTGCCGCGGGCACGACGGCGGCAGCGTCCACGGGCGGTGCGGCGGGCACTGCCTCGGGTACAGCCGCCTGGGACTGTGCCACGACGGGAACGGCCGGCCCCGGCAGCGGGACCGCGGGGCCCTGCGTGGCAGCCGAGGCAGGCGCCGACGTGGCGGGAGATTTTTCGTGGGGTCCGGCGGCGGCCGGCAGGGGCAGGAAGGGCGCGGAGACGCCCGTGCCCCCGATGAATGCGGCCAGCACGAGCACGACGTAGCCGGCCACCAGCCCCAGGACGCCCAGGCCGATCAATTTGACCCGCCGGAGGCGCCGGCCTGAGGCATCGACGAACACGGGTCCGCGCGACGAAACCGGGCGCGGCTGATCGGAGGTCTTCTCAGGGGCTTTCATCGAGCATCAACCTTAGAGGGTCCCGAAGGAGTACCACAAAACCAGCCTGCTTTCCTTTGCGGCCCTGGCGCCCCGCGAAGCGCTGCCGCAAAAGTTGCCGGCCCCCCCTTGCGCGGGCTCTTGACCCTGGTGAGTGCCGGGCGTATACCGGTTCTGTCATCACGCTGGCGCCCGCTGGGCCGTGGATGGAGCCGGCTGCCCTCTGGTCTCGGAAGAAAATCTGGAGTTGTGATGGGTACCGATCGTTTCAACGTGCTGCGCGAACAGGTCCGCGGGCAGGTCATCGAAGAGGACGACGCCGGCTATGACGCCGCCCGGGCCGTGTACAACGGCATGATCGACCGGCGTCCGGCGGCAGTCCTGCGGGTCTCCCAGGTTGCGGACGTCATGGCCGCCGTCCGCTTCGCCCGCGGGCTCGACATCGACCTGGCCGTGCGCGGCGGCGGGCACAGCGCACCAGGTTTTGGAACCGTCGACGGCGGACTGGTCCTTGATTTCTCCGACCGCCGTGGCGTGCGGGTGGATCCCGTCGCGAGGACGGCCCGGGTGGAACCGGGTGCCACCTGGGCCGACTACAACCATGCGACGCATGCGTTCGGCCTGGCGAGCACCGGCGGCATCATAGGATCGACCGGCGTCAGCGGCCTGACCCTGGGCGGCGGCATCGGCTACCTTGCCCGCAAGTACGGCCTTGCCTGCGACAACCTCACTGCGGCCGACGTCGTCCTGGCCGACGGCACCTTCGTGACGGCCAGCGAGGCCGAGAACGTGGACCTGTTCTGGGCGCTTCGCGGCGGAAGCGGCAACTTCGGCGTCGTCACGTCGATGGAGTTCCGCCTGCATCCGGTGGACATGGTGCACATCGGCATCATGTTCTTCGACGCGGCCACCGGCGCAGACATTGGTGCGGCGTACCGGGCCTGGATAGCTTCCGAGCCGGAAGAAATGGGCGCCTTCCTGGGATTCCACCAGGGACCTCCTGTTCCGTTCCTTCCCGAGGAGTGGCATGGACGCCCTGTCGTCGTCATCGCCGGGATGTGGACCGGCGACCTGGAGGCCGGGCCGGCGCACTGGCAGCCGATGCTCGACGCCGGGCAGGCGCTGGGCAGTTTCTTCGCCCCCATGCCGTACCCCGCCCTCAACATCATGTTCGACGGGCTCAGCGGCGTGCCGGGACTTCAGGGCTACTGGAAGGCGGACTTCCTCAGGACACTCAGCGACGAGGCGCTGCGCACCGCCGTCGAATATTCACCGGGCATCCCCAGCGTCCACTCGGCCAACCATTTCTACCCGATTGACGGCGCCGTGCAGCGCGTGGCCCCGGAGGCCACCGCCTTCGCCCACCGCACGGTGAATTTCGCGCCGGTCATCGCCGCGCAGTGGCCGGACCCTTCGGAGAATGCACGAAATGTCGCCTGGGTACGGGACTACTGGACGGCCCTCCACGAATTCTCGGAGCCCGGCGGCTACCTCAATTTCCAGGATGCCGACGACCAGTCCCGGATTGAGGACACGCTGGGATCCAACTACGGCCGGCTCGCCGACCTCAAGGCAAAGTACGACCCCGACAACTTCTTCCACATCAACCAGAACATCAAGCCCGCCGTTGCCGGAGCGCCGGCCCCTGCCGTCCCGGCCGAAGCCCCGGCGGTGCTGCATGCCGAAGCAGTGCCGGCAGAATCGCCGCGGACGGAAGCTGTCCCTCCGGACACCAACCCTGCCGAAGGGGCTGCTACGTCCTAGGAACGCTTCAGAGACGGTGATTGTCCTCGGACGCCATGTCGGTCAGTTGGCGCGGTGTGGCGCGGATAGCCACCATGAACATGACTGCCAGCGGCGGCACGGCAACAAGGGCGGCTGCCAGGGCTGCCGCAATGGTTTGCGCGTCCATGCCGTCGTTCACCATGGCGTGTCCTTCCCGTGCGCCGTGGACTGTCCGGCCCGGACTTCACGGTAGCGGGCGGGCAGGCGCACGATCTCCAGTTCGGAGCTGTCAAGAAATTGGCGCCTTCCGGTCAGCGTGTCCAGGATCCAGAACTGTCCCGGCTCCGGACCGGGCTCCGCAACGGGCCCGCGGTGGACCAGGAAGCCCCGGTGGAACGCTTCGACGGCGTCTCCGGGTGCGGGGCCGCCGTAGTAAGCGATAGCGGCATCAACGTTGACCATTGCCCTGTCCTTTCCCTCTCGACGTATCCCCCTAAGCTCAAGGGTGCCGATGCAGGGTTGCCGCCGCGTGTCTGCAGGATGATCTTCTGCTGACATTAAGGCAGCGGGTCAGGGCGCTACGAGGCAGCTTGCCGGTCATTCCCGGCGGAACACTTCCTTACCCGATGGGATGGCCGTGCGAACAGTGGTCCTGGCCTGGCAGGATGTCGTGGCCTTGGATACATGTGCTTTCCGGCGGAAGCGGACCATCGTGGCCACTCAGGAAAATGCTGCTGTGGCCGCCTTCTATCCCTTTGTCCTCACGTTTCAGCCATTCACCAAGGTGCGGTGCATGGTGCACATGGGCGGCCGCAGGCTTTTCTGGCTCATCGGGCCGGTGCCTGAAAGGATTCTTCGCCATACTGCTCACGACCTTCAAGGATGTCCCTGCCGGGCGCAGGCAGGAACCGGTCCCATCATGCTAGGACTGCGCGGGTGCCAGGGCAATGCCGGGAGCTCCGCGGCCCTGAGATCCGCCCCCGCATTGCGCTCCGCCCTGCGCTACGCCGCCTTCGCCGCATACGCTGCGGCTTGTGAGCGAACCTGCCGTATATAGGCATCGGACTGGTTGTAGGAATAGATGGCGTCCGTCCACCCCCGGGCCGTGGTGAGGTCCCGGCCGTGGGCGCACAGATACGTGGCCGCGCTGAGGGCGGCGTCGTCGATGTTGAACGGATCCGCGGTTCCGTCGCCGTTCCCGTCCCTGCCGGCGAGCCGCCAGGTTGAGGGAATGAACTGCATGGGTCCGACGGCGTGGTCCCAGCTGGCGTCGCCGTCCAGCGTCCCGCCGTCGGTGTCCGGGATGGCAGCGAAGCCGGCGCCGTCGAGGCTCGGGCCCACGATTGGACCGCTGGTCTGTCCTTCGGGGTCCAGGCTGCCGCCGCCGTGGCTTCCGTGCGCCGATTCAACGAAGCCGATGGCCGCCACCGTATTCCAGCCGATCCTGCACGCCGGGGCTGCGCCGTTCGCCGCCACGGCTGCGGCCACGTACGCGCGCAGGGCCCTGGCCGGGATGCCGGTCTGCGCGGCGGCCGTGGCAAGCCATTGGGCGTCCGGGCTCCCTGTCACATTCACGGCCGTGGTCATGCCGTCCGGCCCCCTGGCCAGTTTCACCGCGGCCTGCGGCGGGGCAGGAGAGTTCCCGGGGATGCCGGCGCCTGGCTGCTGCAGAATCCAGAATGAGAAAGCTGCGCTGGCGAGGACTGCGAACAGGCTGAACACCACAAAGCGTTTTATGCGGAGCACAGGCTACCCAACCACCATGACCCGGGCGGCCGGCGTCACCGCGTGGGGTCAATCATCGTCATGCCGGCCACGTTCGCCGTGTCGAAGCGTGCCAGCATGCCTGCCGCCTCCTCCAGCCCGATCACCCGCCCGATAAGTTTCTGGGGCTCCAACGCGCCCGATTCGATCAGGGCGAGCATTCCCGGATAGCCAGCGGCGGCCATGCCGTGGCTGCCGAAAACGTCCAGTTCCCAGGCGATGACGCGGGCCATGGGCACGCGGGGGTGCCCGTCGACGGGCGGGAGGAGCCCGATCTGGACGTGCCGGCCGCGGCGGCGGAGGCTGAGGATCGCGTCGGCGCAGGTCTGCTCGCTGCCGACGGCGTCGATGGAGACGTGGCAGCCTCCCGTGAGGGCCTGCACCTGCGCCGGGATGTCCGTGCCGTCGGCGACCAGGATGTGGTCTGCGCCCAGGGAAGCAGCCACCGCCAGGGCGCCGGGGTTCCGGTCGACGGCGACGACCTTTCCACCAAGAGCCTTTGCGATCATGACCGCGCTGAGGCCAACGCCGCCCGCTCCTACGATGGTGACCCATTCCCCGGCGGCGAGGCATGCGCGGCCTGTGAGTGCACGGTAGGCGGTGGCGAAACGGCACCCCAGGGCCGCCGCTGCTTCGAAGCTGACACCGTCGGGGACGGCGACGAGATTCGTGTCGGCGGCGTGGACCACCACCTGCTCGGCGAAGGAGCCCCAGTGGGTGAACCCCGGCTGTTGCTGGTCGGGGCAGACCTGCGCATCACCGGACCGGCACCACTGGCAGGCTCCGCATCCCTCGACAAAGGGCGCCGTCACCCTCTCGCCGACTGCCCACTTGGTGACACCGTGCCCGACGGCGGTGACGACGCCGGCAAACTCATGACCGGGGACGTGCGGCAGCACGATGTCGTCGTGCCCCGCCCAGGCGTGCCAATCGCTGCGGCACAGGCCGGTGGCTGCGACGGTAATCGCCACACCGCCGTCGGGCACCTCCGGCGCGGCGACCTCCCGGACCGCCGCGGGCCCGGCGATCCGGTCCATGATCATCGCGCGCACAATGTCCTCCACAGTTGATCCGTCCCAC
Source organism: Arthrobacter sp. C152 (assembly GCF_054890965.1). Lineage (NCBI taxonomy): Bacteria > Bacillati > Actinomycetota > Actinomycetes > Micrococcales > Micrococcaceae > Arthrobacter > Arthrobacter sp. C152. The sequence continues at coordinate 28,313 of NZ_JBTZSU010000031.1, read as the reverse complement.
TCCATTGGCGGGTCCGGCGACATCCTTGCACACCGCCGCGCGGTATCGAAATCACCGCCGTGGCGTGCCGGCGGCCCGGCGCTCAGTGCCTCACGGTGCGGTGGCCGGCGTCCAGGCGCTGGGTCCAGCCGCGCGAATCGAGGTGCTCCAGCAGCGGCACCGCGATCCGGCGTGTGGTGCCCAGCGCCTGGCGCGCCTGGCTTGTGGTGAACGGCTGCTCGAGTCCGGCGAGGGTGCGCATGGCAAGGGCCGGGGCGGTGGGCAGCAGCACCACCCCGTCACGCAGCCGAATCAACCGTCCCGCCCGTTCGGCCGCGGCCAGCTCCCGGGCGCCCAGGCCCAGGCCTGACAGCTCGTCGGCTTCGGGGGCGAGGAACGGATACGCGGCAAGCCTGCGCTCCAGTTCGGCGATGGCTGTTTCGACGGCGCCCAGATTGCCTTGGCTGCCGGGAAGCCGGATATGCCCGCCATCCTGTTCCAGCTGGGCCCCGCGGACGACGTGGGGAAGCAGCTTCTCGTCGGGCAGTCTGAGCAGGTCCCGTGCCGCGCCCATGGACAGGCCTGGGGAAAGGGGGTCCTGCTTCTGCAGCCCCCGGACTGCGCCGAGCAACTGGTGCTGCCAGGCCTCGAGGAGAGGGGCATGCACCCACCAGCCGTCAAGGACCCTGATGCCGGCGGGCGCCCCGCCGGCATCAGCGGACAGCAGCCCCAGCCGGCGGAGGTGTTCGACCCGCACGGAGCCACGGGCTGCAACCTCGCCCAGCACGTCTCCCCCGGCGTCCATGCGGGCAAGCCGCTCCGCCCACCGGGCACCGTCGCCGCGCCGCTGCAGGGCCGGAGGATCGGCGTCGAGGATGAGCGCCCCGCCCAGCACCGACCGGCTTCCGGGGTCGCGCAGGACCAGCCGGTCTCCGGGAACGAGCGGCAACTGCCGGTCGAGGACCAGCCGGGCGTGGTCGGCACCGAAGGGACGCAGCCGCGCCGCAACGGACGCCGTGCCCACATGCACCATGATCTGCTCCGGCACCTCGGTGTAGCCCACGCCTGACGTGCGCTGGACGCCCACCACGCCAGTGGCAGGCCACGCGTCGGGGGTGAGCAGCGCGTCGCCGCGCCGTATGTCGGCGGCCGCGATGTCACGCAGGTTCAGCGCCACCCTGCTGACCGGCCCCACGGAGTCGCAGGAGGCATCGCGGCTTTGCAGGCCGCGGACGACGACGGACCGGGAACCAGAGTGCCCAAGCAGGCTCAGCCGTTCCCCCTGGACGAGGGTTCCGGCTGCCAGCGTCCCGGTGACCACCGTTCCGGAACCTGTGATCGTGAACGAACGGTCCACCCACAGCCGCACCCGCCCATCCCCGGCGGGTGGGGGCACCTGGGCCAGGACGCCGTCGAGCGCTGTCCGCAACCCAGCCAGGCCGGTGCCGTCAATGGCCGACACGGCAACCGCGGGGGCATCCTTCAGCCCGGTCCCGGCCAGCTCTGCCCGGGTCCGGGCGAGCACGTCGGCGATCCTCTGCGCTGATGCCCTGTCGCTCCGGCTGAGGACAACGATGCCGTGTTCAATCCCCAGGGCAGCGACGGCGTCCCGGTGGTCATGGGACTGTGCCTGCCAGCCCTCATCGGCGGCGACGACGAAGCAGACCACGGGCGCGGGACCGATGCCGGCAAGCATGTTGCCGAGGAAGCGTTCGTGGCCGGGGACGTCCACGAATGCCACGTCCTGTCCGGACGGCAGCGTTGTCCAGGCATAGCCCAGGTCGATGGTCAGGCCGCGCCGCCGTTCTTCCTCCCAGCGGTCCGGCTCCATGCCGGTGAGGGCGCGGACCAGCGTGCTCTTGCCCGAATCGACATGCCCGGCCGTGGCAACGACGTGCACGGTCAGCCCGCCCTGCCCGCTTCGGCGCCCAGCAGCGTCGCCAGCGCGGCCCGGACCGCGTCCAGTATCCGGTCATCATCCGCCGGCGGGACGCAGCGCAGGTCCACCAGGCAGGAGCCGTCGTGGACGCGCGGCAGCACGGCGGGGTCCCCGGACCGCAGGAGAGCCGCGAGTCCCTCGGGAAGCCGGAGCGCCCAGCCGGGCAGCGGAAAGCCGGGGGCTCCGCCGCCGCCCACCCTGCCGTCATGCGGGACCACGGGAACTCCGAGTGCCTGGGCGAGCCTGTCGGTGCGGAGCCGCAGTTGGTCCGCGTCAGCGTGCAGCGCCTGGACAACGGGCGGCGGTCCGCCCGCAACTGTCGCCTCCAGGGCGGCGAGGGCAAGTTTGTCCGCGCGGACGGCGCGGGCCAGCGGGTGGCGGGCCAGGCGGGTGATGACCTCCCTGCGGCCAAGCAGCAAACCTGCCTGCGGTCCGCCCAGCAATTTGTCGCCGCTGGCAATAACGACGTCGGCCCCGCCCGCCAATGCCGTGGCAACATCCGGTTCGTCAGGCAGGTGCGGGTCGGGCGCCAGCAACCCGCTGCCCAGGTCCGCCACGAGCGGCACGCCGTTTGCCGTGGTGAGCGGGCTCAGTTCCTGCAGCGGAACAGCGGACGTGAATCCGTCCACACGGAAGTTGCTCGGGTGCACCTTGAGCACGCAGCCAGTGTCCGGCCCGAGGGCTCCGGCATAGTCATGCAGGTGGGTGCGGTTGGTGGTGCCCACCTCGCGCAGCCTCGCCCCCGTGGACTCCATCAGGTCGGTCAGCCGGAAGCCCGCGCCGATCTCGACAAGCTCCCCGCGGCTCACCACCACTTCCCGGCCGGCCGCGAGGGCCGTGGTGGCCAGCACCAGGGCTGCGGCTCCGTTGTTGACCACCAGGGCGTCCTCTGCGGCGGGGCAGGCGGCGAGCAGTGCAGCCCGGGCGCCGGCGCCGCGGCTGGAACGGCTGCCGTCCGCCAGGTCCAGCTCCACGTCAACGTAGCCGCTGGCGGCGACAAGGGCCTCCACCGCGCCCGCGGAAAGGGGCGCCCGTCCGAGGTTGGTGTGGACGATCACGCCGGTAGCGTTCAGCACGGGGCGCAGGGTTGTTGCCTTGCGCGCGGCGATGGCGGACAGCAGGGCTGGTTCCACCTGGCCGGGCGGGAGCTCACCGCGCCGGGCCTGCTCCTGGACGTTCCGGACGAGTTCACGGATGACACGCTCGTTCAGCCGGGACCTGGCATCCCTGACGGCGGGCAGTGCCAGCAGGTCATTCGTGCGCGGAATCAGGCGCCGGGGATCGACCTGGTCCACAGCCCTCCTCATTTCGCGGCAGTTCCTGCCGAAACTTGGCGGTGGCGGACGGGAATCGAACCCGCCAGGCCGAGATGCTCAGCCGCACCGGTTTTGAAGACCGGGGGGCCCACCAGGACCCGGACGCCACCGCGCCTCAATATAGCAGGTTGTCCTGCAGGGGTACGCTGGTCGGGTGAACGAGGTTCAGACGTCAGTCCAGCAACTCGATGCAGGCTCCGCCGGCGGTTTTCGGCTCACCGAGTACGCCCACGGCGGCGGCTGCGCGTGCAAGATTCCGCCCGGCGAACTCGAAGACGCTGTCCGCGGACTCATGGGGCCAACCGGCGCGGAGGTGCTGGTGGGCCTTGACAGCGGCGACGACGCGGCGGCGGTCCTGGTGCGGCAGGACCTGGCAGTGCTGTCAACGGCCGACTTCTTCACTCCCGTCGTCGACAATGCCTTCGACTGGGGCCGCATCGCTGCCGCCAACGCCCTCTCGGACATCTATGCGATGGGCGGCAGCCCGGTCACCGCCATCAACCTTGTGGGCTGGCCGCGTGGCGTCCTGCCGCTGGAACTGATGACCGAGGTCCTGCGCGGCGGCCTGAGTGTCGCGGCGGAGGCCGGGTGCCCGGTGCTCGGCGGGCACTCCATTGACGATCCGGAGCCCAAGTACGGCATGGCGGTCACCGGCGTTGCGCACCCGGACCGGTTGCTCCGCAACGACGCCGCGCAGCCGGGGTTGCCCATCACGCTGACCAAGCCCATCGGCGTCGGACTCCTCAACAACCGGCACAAGCAGACGGGCGAGGTGTTCGCCGAAGCCGTGGAGACGATGGCGGGCCTGAACCGGGACGCGGCCGAAGCCGCGGTGGCCGCGGGCATCCGTGCAGCGACGGACGTGACGGGTTTTGGCCTGCTCGGACACCTCTACAAAATGGTGCGTGCCTCGGAAGTGGGCGCGGTGATCGACCTGAAGGCGGTGCCGCTGGTAGACGGTGCGCGCGAGGCGCTCCGTGACGGCTTCGTCTCCGGCGGGAGCCGGCGCAACCTGGACTGGGTCCGCCCGCACGTGGCCGCCGCGCCCGGCATCGCCGAGGACGATCTGCTGCTCCTGGCCGACGCCCAGACCTCCGGCGGCCTGCTGGTGGTCGGCGAGCTTCCCGGACACCCGGTCATCGGCTACACCACCGCCGGCGGGGGCATTGAGGTCCGCTGATACCTGGCGGCCGGGTCAGCTGCCGGTGGTGATCGCGTCGCCGGCAACACCGGCGGCACGGCGGGCCGCGAGCCGGTTCTTCTGCGGTTCGATGGTGTAGCGCGGATCCCGCGCAGACTCGAGGCCGGCCTCGAAAATGCCGAACCGGGTCAAGGCCGAAGCTGCCAGTAGCGACACCCCGGAAGCCGCGGCTACCACCCTGTTCCGGCCGCCCACAAGTGCCCCCAGGCCCCCGGCGACCGCCAGCCGTTCGCTCCACTTGAGCATGGCGCCTGCCTTGCCCTCGTGGAGCGGCTCCGCCGCCACCGGGTCCATCCGGCGCTCCATCACCTTCATGGCCGCCACGTCTCCCAGGACGCCGAGGACGGCGAGGTTCCGGGCGGGACCGGTTTCGCGCACGGGGGTGGTGACCAGGGCGAGCCCTGCAGAAGCGAGGCCGGCCGAACTCACGAAGACGAACGGCAGTTCCTCATGGGCGGCGTTCCACGTCGGCGTTGCGGTATCACCCAGCAGCACCGCCGTGTAGGCCGCCAGTGGGCCGGCGAAGACCGCGGCCTCGACGCCGGCCGGTCCCTCGACAGCCCGGAGCACCGTGCGCAGGGGGCCCAGCGGCAGCCGGTCGCCGGTCATGCGGTCGATCTCGGCCACGGCGGCGACACCCGCGCCCGCGCTGAAGGCGCTGAGGATCCACGAGCCTACGCTCATCGGCGACGTCACCTTGAACGTCCGCAGCATGTGCAGGAAGCGTTCCGGCCTTCCCAGATCCTTCACCAAGGCAACGGCACCGACACTGACTGCTCCCAGGGCGCCCAGCCGGGCGTTCCGGCGCAGCGCGGGCCGGCCGGTCAGCTGGCCGCCGAGCCCGAGCAGCGCCGAACCGGCTGCCACGCCGCCGAGGAACAGGTAGATGGCCACGTCCTCGCCCCAGGGCGCGGGTTTGACGACGGGACGGCCGTAGTACGACGTGAATTCCGGCTCCGGGACCATGGGCATTTCGCGGGAGCCATCACCGTTGTCCCGGCGCCGGCGTACCCCGCTCTTGCCGTCCTGCCGGCGGCGGCGTTCCGTGGACGGCCGGAAGCTGTCGAACTCGGAAAGGGTCACGCCCGTCCTCCCAGGAAAGCCAGCGCAGCTGCCGCGGCCATGCCGGCTACGGCCATGCCTGCCCGCCGGTACATCCGCGGCAGGTCGGCGGTGGGCACCCGCGGGTCAGGCGGAAGCCCGTACACCTCGGGTTCATCAAGCAGCAGGAAGACCGATCCGGTTCCGCCCACGCCGTCGTTCTCGTTGGCACCGTAGAGCCTCGCCTCTGTCATGCCCTGCGAATGCAGGGTGGCGACCCGTTCCCGGGCTGTTTCCACCATGTCCTCGTGGTCGCCGAACTTGATGGACGTCGTCGGGCAGGCCTTGGCGCAGGCGGGCGTCTCATCGGCCACCAGCCGGTCGTAGCACAGGGTGCACTTCTGGGCGATGCCTTCATTGGGGACGGAGGGGTGCTTGGCGTGCTGTTCTTCCCTGCTGGTGGCCACCTTGACCGTGCCGTTGCTGCGGCGCTCGATCACGCCGAAAGGGCATCCGGCCACGCAGGTTCCGCAGCCGTTGCAGACGTCGTCCTGGACCACCACGGTGCCGAATTCGGTGCGGAACAGCGCTCCAGTAGGACAGACGTCGAGGCAGCCAGCGTGGGTGCAGTGCTTGCAGACGTCGGAAGACATCAGCCACCGGAAGTCTGCCGTGTCCGGCGGCGTGGTGTCCGCCCCCGCCAGATCCGCCGTCGGATCGCCCGCCGGTGCGGGAGGACCGATGCGCGGCATGCCCAGGTTAACCAGGGCGCGGCCGGATTCCCGTGCCTCGATGATCCGGTCCTGGCCCTGTTCGATGAAAGCCACGTGCCGCCAGGTGCTGGCCCCCAGTGATCCGGTGTTGTCGTAGGAGGATCCCAGCAGCTCAAGGTTGCCGTCCTGCGGGTTGTGGTTCCATTCCTTGCAGGCAACCTCGCAGGCCTTGCACCCAATACAGATCGAGGTGTCGGTGAAGAACCCCTTGCGCGGATGGTTGTGCTCCCAGTGCGCATCGGCGGTGGGGTCGGTCGGTCCGGACAGCTGGCCCATTCAGTCCTCCCTCGTCGGATCGGTGCCCGGGGCGGGTTCAATGCCTTCCGCCGCGGGGTTGGTGACGGCGCTGTTGCCCGTCTCGATGGTCACCCCGGCGCGCACCTGGTATTCGGCAACCAGGGCAAGCAGGTCCCCGCCGCGGGGCCGGCGGCCCGGACGGATGTCGCAGGACGCGACCTTCGATTCCTGGATCTGGACGTTGGGGTCCAGCGTCACGCCGAGCAGGTCGTTGGCGGCGTCACCGCTGACGACGGCGTTGTTCCCGACGCCCCAGTGGTAGGGCAGCCCGATCTGATGCACGGTGTGGCCGCCCACCTTCAGGGGCGCCATCCGGCCCGTGACCAGCACCTTCGCCTCGATCGCCGAGCGGGGCGAAATGATCGTCGCCCAGCCGTAGGGTTCGAGCCCGCGTTCGGCCGCCAGTTCAGGCGAGACCTCGCAGAACATCTCCGGCTGCAGCTCCGAGAGGTAGGGAAGCCAGCGGCTCATCCCGCCCGCCGTGTGGTGCTCGGTGAGCCGGTAGGTGGTGAAGACGTACGGATAAACGTCGGCGCCGCTGGTACCGGCGCTGGGAGCACTCAGGTTGTCCGCACGGGGAAACACCAGCCGGGCAGGATTCTGCTGTTGCGGATACAGCGCGTTGGCAACGGGCGACTCCTGGGCCTCGTAATGCGTGGGCAGGGGCCCGTCCATGAGGCCCTTGGGCGCGAACAGCCAGCCCTTGCCGTCGGCCTGCATGATGAACGGATCATCTCCGCTGAGCGCGGCCGGGCCGCCGACCGAGGGGTCCGGTTTGCTGCCCGGGGCCCGGTCGACCGGGAAGTCGGGCACGTCGTCGCCCACCCATTTGCCCTGGTCCTGGTCCCACCAGATGTATTTCTTCCGCTCGCTCCATGGTTTGCCCGCGGGGTCCGCCGATGCCCGGTTGTAGAGGATCCTGCGGTTGGCAGGCCAGGCCCAGCCCCATTCGGGAGCGGCGGGCCCTTGCTCCTGGCCAGGCTTGCGGCTGGCGGCATGGTTCACGCCGTCAGCGTAGACGCCGGTGTAGATCCAGCAGCCCGCCGCCGTCGACCCGTCCGCCCGGAGTTCTGTGTATGCCGAAAGCGGCTTGCCGGCGCCTGCGCCGTCGAGGTGGCGTCCGTTGATCTCGGCAAGCACGGCCTCGGCATCGGGCTCCCCGTGCTCATCAATGGGATAGTCCCAGGTCAAGTCGAGCAGCGGACGGTCGCGTTCGTCGTCCGAGCCGGCCAGTTTCCCGCGGATCTTCCGGCCCAGCTCAAAGAAGAACTGCAGTTCGCTCTGGCACTCCCCTGGCGGTGCCACAGCCTGGTGCCGCCACTGCAGCAGGCGCTGCGTCTGCGTGAACGAGCCCGCCTTCTCCACGTGGGTCGCTGCCGGCAGGAAGAACACCTCGGTCTCAATGTCCTCGGTGCGCAGCTCACCGGATTCGATCTCCGGGCCGTCCTTCCACCAGGTTGCCGACTCGATGAGGTTCAGGTCGCGCACCACCAACCACTTCAGGTGGGACATGGCCAGGCGCTGCATCCGGCCATGCGCCGAACCCACGGCCGGGTTCTGTCCGAGGAGGAAGTAGCCCTCCACTTCATCCTCGAGCATGCCCATCACGGTCTCGTACGTACCGTGTGCTCCGGTCAGCCGCGGAAGGTAGTCGAACGCCCAGTCGTTGCCAGCGGTTGCCGCCTCCCCCCACCAGGCCTTCAGCAGGCTGATGGTGTAGGCATCGGCGTCGGCCCAAAATCCCTTCTGCTGCTTCGATCCGATCACCGACAGGTACTCGCTGAGGCTGTCGTGGCGGCCGGCACTGGGCATCGGCAGATACCCGGGCAGCAGGTTGAACAGGGTGGGGATGTCGGTGGAGCCCTGGATGCTGGCATGGCCGCGCAGGGCCATGATTCCGCCGCCGGGGCGTCCGACGTTGCCAAGCAGGAGCTGCAGGATGGCGGCAGCGCGGATGAACTGCGCTCCCAGGGAGTGCTGCGTCCAGCCGACGGCGTAGGCGAAGCACGTGGTCCGGTCGCGCCCGGAATTTTCCGTGATGGTCCGGGCAAGGTATTCGAAGTCCGCGACGCCGATCCCGCACATGTCCTGGACCATCTCCGCGGTGTAGCGGGCATAATGCCGCTTCACGATCTGAAAGACGGTCCGGGGGTCCTGCAGGGTGTCGTCGCGCTGGACTTCGGCGTGTTCCAACGCCGGACCGCCGCTGCCGAACACGTCACCGTGGGCACGGGCGGAAGCTTCGGCACCGTGTTCCGAACCGGGCCCGGGCTCGTCAATGGCGCCGTCCTCTTTTTCCGCATAGGCCCAGGAGGACGTGTCATAGGCGCCCTTCTCCGGATCGAAACCGGAGAACAGCCCGCCAAGATCCTCGGCGTCACGGAAATCATCGTGGACCAGGGTGGCGGCGTTGGTGTACGCGGTCACGTACTCCTTGAACCAGAGGTCGTTGCTGATCACATAGTTGATGAGAGCACCCAGCAGGACAACGTCGGAGCCGGCCCGGATGGGAATGTGCTTGTCCGCTACAGCCGACGTCCGGGTGAACCGGGGGTCGACATGGATGACCTTTGCGCCGCGGGCCTTAGCCTCCGCCACCCACTGGTATCCCACCGGATGGCACTCGGCCATGTTGGAACCCTGGATGACGATGCAATCGGCGTTGGCCATGTCCTGCAGTGATTGCGTTGCACCACCGCGTCCAAACGAGGCTCCCAGACTGGGAACCGTGGCGGAGTGTCATATGCGGGCCTGGTTCTCGGTCTGCACCGCCCCTGCAGCCGTGAACAGCTTTTTGATGAGGTAGTTCTCCTCGTTGTCCAGGGTGGCGCCGCCCAGCGCGGCGATGCCCATCGTGCGGCGCAGCCGCCGGCCCTGGTCGTCTTCCTGCTGCCATGTCCTGCGGCGCGACTCGATGAACCGGTCCGCCACCATGTCCACGGCCGTGGCCAGGTCAAGGTGTTGCCATTCGGTGGAGCGCGGGGCGCGGTAGAGCACTTTTGTCTGCCGGCCGGGCGAGTTGACCAACTGCTCGCTGGCTGAGCCCTTGGGGCACAGCCGGCCGCGGGAGATCGGCGAGTCCGGATCGCCCTCGATCTGGACGACCTTCTCGTCCTTGACGTAGACACGCTGCCCGCAGCCAACGGCACAGTAGGGGCATACGCTCTGGACCACCCGGTCGGCGGTGGCCGTCCGCGGGGCGATCGCCTGGGTCCGGGCCGAGGTGACGGCTGGGCCGCGGCCCAGCAGGTCGCCGGTGGTCAGCTGACGGACGACAGGCCATTGCAGAAAACTTCGCGGTGCCATTTCAGGAGCATAACCCGAAGCTTGCCCAAAGCAACAGGTCGGCACTTGGCGTGTCCCCCCTGGAAAAGATTGGAGCGGTGCGTGACGCAGCTCATGGAAAATTCTTGACAAGTTTGTACAAGCCTTTCCATACTGGAGGAGAAGGGTTCCAACGAAGCAACTGGAGGATCGATGCCGGCAAAACTCACGGACGTCGCAAAGCTCGCGGGCGTCTCGCTTGCCACGGCGTCCCGGGCGTTCGGTGACCCGGGCAGGCTGGCCGCGGAGACGCGGCAGAAAGTCATGGACGCCGCCGCCCAGCTCGGCTACGACGTGCCGGGACTGAACGGCAGCCGCACCTTCGGCGTCATCGTTCCCGACATCTCCAACGCCGTGTTCGCCGCACTCATCAAGGCCATCCAGGACCAGGCCTGGCATGGCCGGCACAGGATGGTGCTCGCTGATACCGCCGAATCCTCCACGCGTGAACGCGAACACCTGTCAGCGTTCGCCGCCGGGGTGGACGGCATCATCCTCTGCTCGCCCCGGCTGCCGTCAGGGCAGATCCACGACCTGGCGGGCAACACACCGCTCGTGGTCATCAACGGTGAGGCGGACCATGCGGCCCGCGTCCTGATGGAGGCCGGGGAGGGGTTGCGGCAGGCCATCGAGCACCTGTACGCGCTGGGCCACCGCAAGGTTGCCTACATTCCCGGGCCGGCTTCCTCCTGGGCGAACGGCCAGCGGCTCGCCGCCGTCACGCGGCTCTGTGATGAATGGGGCATCGAACTGGTGAGCGTGGGCAACCAGAATGCAACGGTCGACGGCGGCCTGGCCGCCGCTGCCTCGGTGGTCGCCAGCGGCGCCACGGCAGTGATCGCCTACAACGACCTCGTGGCCGTTGGCATGCTGGCCGGAGCACGGACGCTGGGGTACCACTGCCCCGAGGACATCAGCGTGGTGGGCATCGATGACCTCGACATCGCAGCGGCGGCAGAGCCCGGCCTGACGTCCGTCCGCGTTCCCATCAGCCGAAGCGGCTCGCTGGCCCTCGAACTGCTCCTCGAACAAATCGCCGGCAAGCCCAGCGCCACCGAAGCGGTCCACCTCAACTCCCAGCTCATCGTGCGCGGCTCCACGTTCGCTGCCCGCACCGCAGACCAGACCCTCCAGGGAAAGTAACCATGAGAATCGTCATCGCAGACTCCAACCTGCTGCCCCAGCGGGCCACCCTCGAATCGGCTCTGCCGGAAGGTACCGCCACGTCCTGGCACGACAGCTGGAACGAGCACTCCGTCGTGACCGACCTGAAGGACGCCGACGTTTACGTCGGGCCAAAATTCACTGCCGCCATGGGCGCCGAAGCGAAGAACCTCCGCCTTGTCCATGTAGCAGGGGCAGGCTACGACGGCATTGACGCGGACGCCCTGCCGGCGGGCGCCATCTGCGCCAACACCTTCCATCACGAAGGCTCCATCGCCGAACACATCGCCGCCGTCCTGGTGGCACTGCGGCGGAACCTGCTCGGCCAGGACGCCGCGCTGCGCACCGGTGTCTGGTCTTCGTCCGTCTACTCCGCCGATGTCCGCCAGCCCGAAACACTGCGCGGGGCGGTGGTCACCTTCCTCGGCTTCGGGCACATCGGCAGCGCCGCATGGTACCTGCTGCGGGCATTCGGCGCCGAAGGGATAGCCATCACCCGCAGCGGATCCACCAGCGCAGCCGACCACTCGCTGCGCTGGACCGGCACCACGGAGCGGCTGGCCGAGGCCCTCAGCGAGTCCGACGTGCTGGTGGTCAGCATCCCGCTCGATGCCGGGACCACCGGCCTGGTGGGAGCAGCCGAACTGGACAACCTTGGCCCCGAAGGGCAGATCGTCAACGTGGCCCGCGGGCCTGTCGTCGACGAAGCAGCGCTGTACGAGGCATTGAAGGACCGCCGGATCGCGGGCGCCGCGATCGACGTCTGGTACCAGTACCCCGGTCCGGACGGGCGCGGGGAACCATCCGCCCTGCCGTTCGGCCGGTTGGACAACATCATCATGACCCCGCACTCCTCCGGCGTCACCGCCGAAACCTTCCGCGGCCGCGCCCTCGAAATCGCGGCCAACATCACCCGATTGTCCACGAACCAGCCCCTGAAGAATGTAGTGATTTCCCGATGACCCGAAAAATCGTCGACGTCGACGTCCTCGTCACCAGCCCCAGCCGCAACTTCGTCACCCTGAAAATCACCACGGACGACGGCATCGTCGGCTGGGGCGACGCCACCCTCAACGGCCGCGAACTCTCCGTCGCCAGCTACCTCCGCGACCACCTCGCCCCCGCCCTGCTGGGCCGGGACGCCGACCGCATCGAAGACACCTGGCAGTACTTCTACCGGGGCGCCTACTGGCGGCGCGGCCCTGTCACCATGGCAGCCATCGGGGCCATCGACCTGGCCCTCTGGGACATCAAGGGCAAGGCCCTGGACGTTCCCGTGTACCAACTGCTCGGCGGCGCCGCGAGGGACAGGATCCTCACCTACACCCACGCCACCGGCTGGGACCTGCCCGAACTCCTCGACTCCGTCGACCGCCGCCGCGACCAGGGTTTCCGCGCCGTCCGCGCCCAGTCCGGAGTTCCCGGGCTGGACAAGGTCTACGGCGTCACCAGGGGTGCCGCCAGCTACGAACCCGCCGGCCGCGGCGCCGGCCCCGTCGAAGAGGACTGGGACACGTCCGCATACCTCCGCCACGCGCCCAAGGTCCTGTCCGCGGTCCGCGAGCACGTGGGTCCCGACCTGAAGCTCCTCCACGACGTGCACCACCGGCTCAACCCCACCGAGGCCGCGCGGCTGGCCCGCTCCCTCGAGGACGTGGACCTGTTCTGGCTCGAGGACGTCACCCCGGCCGAAAACCAGCGGCTCCTGCGGTCCCTGCGCCAGCAGACCACCATCCCGCTCGCCATCGGAGAGGTCTTCAACACCATCTGGGACTGCGAGCACCTTCTCACCGAACGCCTCATCGACTTCATCCGCACCGCCGTCGTCCACGCCGGAGGCATCTCCCACGTCCGCAAGATCCTGGCCCTCGCCGAGGTCTACCAGATCAAGGGCGCCCCCCACGGCCCCTCCGACGTCTCGCCCATCAACCTCTCCGCCTCGCTCCATCTGGGCCTCGCCACGAGCAACTTCGCCATCCAGGAATACATGGGCTACGCCCCCCTGGTCTCGGAGGTCTTCCAGTCCAGCTTCCGGTTCGAGGACGGCTACCTCCACCCCGGCGACGAACCAGGCCTCGGCGTGCACGTCGACGAGGCCGCGGCCGCACGGTTCCCCTACAAGCAGGCCTACCTGCCCATCGCCCGCGAGCTCGACGGCTCCATGAAGGACTGGTGACCATGACTTCCGCTCCCCCGCTGACAGCCACCACCCCCGGGGTCCTGCGCCGGCCGGCTGCACCCCCTGCCGGGATCGTGCACCTGGGCCTGGGAAACTTCCACCGCGCCCACCAGGCCGTCTACACCGATGCGGCCGTCACTGCCCACGGCGGCGACTGGGGCATCATCGGCGTCGCCAGCCGCTCCGCCGCCGTCCCGGACGCAATGCACGCCCAGGACATGCTCTACACCGTGGTCGAAATCTCGCCTAAAGGCTCCAGGTTCTCCATGCCACGGGTCCACACGGACGCCTTCACCGCCGCCGCCGACCCCGCCCGTGTAGCCAGAACCATTGGCGACGCCGGAACCCGCATCGTCTCACTGACCGTCACCGAAAACGGCTACAACTACGCCCCCGCCACCGGATCGCTGAACCTGAAGGACCCGGCCATCCAGCACGACCTGGCGCACCCGGACTCGGCGCAAACACCCATCGGACAGATCGTCCGCGGCCTGCAGCACCGGTCCCGGACGCACGGCGAACCCGTCACCATCCTCAGCTGCGACAATCTGGCCGACAACGGCCACCACACCCAGCGGCTGGTCCGCGAATTCGCCTCCCTGCTTCCGGCGCCCGAAGCCGCTGAGACCCTGGCCTTCATCGACCAGAACACCAGTTTCCCCTCCTCCATGGTGGACCGGATCGTCCCGGCCACCACCGACCACTACCGCAGCCTGGTCGCCGCGCAGCGCGGTTACACCGACCGGATCCCCGTCCCGGCCGAACCCTTCACCATGTGGATCGTCGAGGACAACTTCATCGCCGGACGCCCTGCCTGGGAAGCCGGCGGGGCAGTGTTCTCCGACGAAGTGGCGGGGTACGAGCAGCTGAAGGTCAGGCTCCTCAACGGCACGCACTCCCTCATCGCCTACCTCGGCGCCCTCACCGGCGCGGCCACCATTCCCGGGTCCGTCGCGAACCCGGACATTGAACTGGCCGCCCGCGACGTCCTGCGGAACGAGTACCTGCCCAGCGTCTCGGTGCCGGCCGGAGTGGACGTGGGCGCCTACGAGGAACAGCTCTTCTCCCGCTGGCGGAACACCGCCCTCGGCCACCGCACCAGCCAGGTGGGCTCGGACGGGTCGGTCAAGCTGCGGCAGCGGATTCCATTACCGGCGCTGCAGATGCTCGGCGACGGCCGGATGCCGCAACTGCTGGCGCTGACCGCCGCCGCCTACCTCGCCTGCGTCGCCCCGCTGCCCGGTTTCGATCCCGGTCCCCACGCACACGCCATGCTGGACCCGGCCAGGGGCCTGCTCGCGGGGCTGGCCGAACGGTCACGTTCAGGCGCCGACCTTGCGTCCAAGGTCCTCCGCGACCACCACCTCCTCGGCGGCGAACTCGCCGAACGCGAGAGCTTCATTGCGCGCACGGGCGAGTTCATTGACATCATTCGCACGGCAGGGCCGCTGGCGGCAGCCGCAGAAGCGGATTCCGCCTCCGACCCCGCACCCTCCCTCCACACCACCCGGAGCACGCCATGACCACCCAAGCCGTTCCCGAATCGAACACCACCGGACTCCCTGCCGGCACCCAGGCCGCGGTGCTGCACGGTGCCCGGGACCTGCGCATCGAACACAGGGCCCTGCCCCCGCTCGGACGCCACGACCTCCTCGTCGAGATGCGCTCCGGCGGGATCTGCGGCTCGGACATGCACTACTTCGCTGACGGCCGCAACGGCACCAACGTCCTGCGCCGGCCCACAGTCCTGGGGCACGAAGGCGCGGGGGTCGTCACCGCCGCCGGACCAGGCAGCAAAGTCGCGCCCGGCACCGCCGTCGTGATTGAACCGGCCCTGCCGTGCGGAGAATGCGCCACCTGCCGGTCCGGACGGTACAACCTCTGCCCCACCGGAACCTGCTTCGGTTCCCCGCCCACGGACGGGCTGTTCGCCCGCCACGTGGTGGTCCCCGAAACCGCCGTCCACACACTGCCGGACAGCATCCCGGCGGAGATCGGCGCAGCCATCGAGCCGCTCGCCGTCGCGGTCTGGGCCGTGGAACGGGCGCAGGTAGAGGCCGGGCAGCGCGTGCTGGTGACCGGCGCCGGGCCCATCGGCCTTCTCGTCGCCCAGGTAGCGGCAGCCAAGGGGGCCGCGGAGATCGTGGTGACGGACGTCAACGACGACAGGCTCGCCATGGCCGGCACGTTCGGTGCCACCCGCACCATCAACACCGCCACCACACCACTGGACCTGGCCGGCATGGACCGGCTGATCGAATGCTCCGGGAACACCCGGGCCCTGGCGGAGGGAATCCAGACCCTGGCACCGGCGGCCCGCGCCACCGTCGTCGGCCAGGCCAAACCCACGGTGGACGGCATCCCCCTCGGGTTCCTCCAGCGCTACGAAATCGACCTCGTCACCGCGTTCCGCTACGCCCACGCCTTCCCGGCCGCAATCGACCTCGCCGCCTCGGGCGCCGTCGACCTGCCATCGCTCATCACCGCGACCTACCCGCTGGAGGATGCCGCAACCGCCCTCACGGCACCCATCACCGACCCCACCAACCTCAAAGTACTCATCACCTACTAGTCCCCAACGGCCCCCAGGCCCAGCAACAACAGGCATCCATTCAAAGGAGTATGGACATGACCACTGCAGCGCACGTCCCCCCGGGAAACATCGATCAAAGCAAAGTCCGGAAGGCCGCCGTCGCCGGCCTTATCGGCACCACCCTCGAACTGTATGACTTCGTCATCTACGGCACCGCCTCCGCGCTGGTCTTCAGCAAGCTGTTCTTCCCCAACGTCTCCCCCGCCGCGGCGCTGATCGCCAGCTTCACCACCTTCGCCGTCGGCTTCCTGTTCCGCCCCCTCGGCGGCGTCTTCTTCTCCCACTTCGGTGACCGCCTGGGGCGCAAATGGGTCCTCGTGGTCACCCTGCTGCTGATGGGCGGCGCCACGCTGGCCATCGGCCTGCTGCCCACCTTCGACCAGATCGGCCTGCTCGCCCCGGTCCTGCTGTGCGTGTGCCGCGCAGCCCAGGGCTTCGGGGCCGGCGCCGAACAGTCCGGCGGCGCTACCCTGCTGACCGAATCCGCCGCCCCCGGCACCCGCGGCAAGCTGGCCTCGCTGATCATGGTCGGCGCTGCGGCCGGCACCGCGCTGGGGGCGCTGGTGTGGATCGCCGCCCAATCCCTGGCGCCCAACGACATGTTGACCTGGGGTTGGCGGCTGGTCTTCCTCTCCAGCATCTTCGTCACCATCGCCGCGCTGGTGATCCGGCGCAAGCTCGATGAATCCCCCGTCTTCGAAGAGATCAAGCAGGCCCGCACCGAGCCGCCGGCACCGCTTAAGGAAGTCGCCAAGCGCGGCAAGGCCAACGTCCTGCGCGTCATCCTCATGAACTTCGGCGTCAGCACCCAGTCCTACACCATCCAGGTATTCATGGCGTCCTACCTGATCACCGTTGTGGGCACCGACCCCAAGTTCATCCCGCCGGTCCTGCTCATCGGGGCGCTGTGCGGCGGCGTGGCGGCAGTGTCCTTCGGAATCCTGTCCGACAAGATCGGCCGCCGCCGGGTCGTCTCCCTCATCGCCGGCGCGCTGATCCTCTTCCCCGCTCCCGCGTTCATGCTCCTCACCACGGGATCCCCCGTCGCGATCGTCCTGGTGATCATCGTGGGCTTCATGTTGGCCTGCCAGGGCGTGGTGGGAGTACACATGAGCTACTTCCCGGAAATCTTCGGCAGCCGCTACCGCTACGCCGGCGTCACCCTGGGCCGTGAATTCTCCTCGATCATCGGCGGCGGCGTCGCCCCCATGATCTGCGCAGGACTGCTGGGGCTGTTCAGCAACTCCTGGATCCCGGTGGCCATCTACATGTCGCTGACCATGCTCGTCAGCTTCGTCGCCACCCGGCTCTCCCCGGAGACCCTCAACCGTGACCTGACGGAGTTGGAGGACGCCACCCACCACGGCGAAGCGGCCGCCAGGGACGCCTCGGCGCAGTTAGCCGCCACCCGTTCCGCCAAGTAGTCCCACCAAAGAAACGTGCACGACGGCGGTGCGTACCGCCGTCGTGCACGTTTCAGTCCGCTGCATCCCACCCAACGCCAAAGGAAATCCCATGCTCCGCCCCGACCACGCCCCCACGGCGGTCCGGCCCTGTCCTTCCACCGTCCTTCGGGACACCAAGGCCGTGGCGGTCCTGAGGGCCCGCCACGCCTCGGATTACACGCCCGTCATTGAGGCCCTGCAGCGCGGCGGCGTCCTCAGCATTGAACTGACCCTCAGCACCCCGGGGGTCTGGGACGAACTGCCCCGGCTCCGCGAACGTTTCGGGGACGGCGTGGAAATTGGGGTCGGAACGGTCACGGACGCGGCGGACGCCGAAACGGCCCTGGACCTCGGTGCAGCCTACATCGTCACCCCGGTCACCGACCCTGCGGTGATCTCCGTCTGTGTCGACCGCGGAATCCCGGTCTACCCGGGCGGCCTCACCCCCACCGAACTTCACGCCGGCTGGAAGCTCGGCGCCACCGCCGTGAAGGTCTTTCCCGCCGCCACGGTGGGCGCCTCCTATATTGCCCAGCTGCGCGGCCCATTCCCGGACATCCAGGTGATCCCCTCCGGCGGCGTCAACATCGACGACGTTCCCGCCTGGATCAAAGCCGGCGCCCTCGCCGTGAGCCTCGGCGGCCCGCTGCTGGGCGACGCGTTCAAGGGCGGTGACCTGCACGAGCTGTCCTCGCGGGCCCGCCGGGTCCGCGCTCTGATCGGCCAGGCCGTGGAACAGCTGGAGGGCGCGAAGTGATATCCGCCCCCTACGTGCTCACCTTTGGTGAGACCATGGCGCTGATGCGCGCCGACCAGGCCGGTCCGCTGGCCCATGCCTCGACCCTCAGCCTTGGCATCGGCGGCTCAGAATCCAATGTGGCCATCGGCCTGCAGCGGCTCGGTGTGCAGGCTGTCTGGTGCGGCCGTGTCGGCGCGGACACGCTGGGGCAGCTGGTGGCACGGGAGATACGCGCGGAGGCAGTGGAGGCGCGGGTCACCGTCGATGACGCGGCGCCGACCGGCCTGATGCTCAAGGAGCGCCGGACCCCTGATCTGCAGAGCGTCAGCTACTACCGCTCCGGCAGCGCCGGCTCCCGGCTGTCCCCGGCGGACCTGGACCACGGCCTCATCCGCAACGCCGGACTGCTGCACGTCACAGGAATAACCCCGGCCCTGTCGGAGGAAGCCGCAGCCACAGTCTTCGAAGCGCTTTCAGCGGCCAGGGCAGCGGGAGTGCCGGTGTCCTTCGACCTCAATTACCGTGCGAAGCTGTGGTCCCGGGAAACCGCCCGCGCCGCCTACCGTGACATCATCCCGCTGGCGGACATCGTGTTCGCGGGAGCCGACGAAGCCGCGATCGCCGTCGGGCCCGCGGACGACCCGGAGGAGCTGGCCCACAGCCTTGTTCAGCTGGGAGCGCGGCAGGCGGTCATCAAGTTGGGCGCCGACGGAGCCTGCGCGCTGGTGGACGGAACGCTCTACCGCCAGGCCGCAATCCCCGTCTTAGTGGTGGACACGGTGGGCGCCGGGGACGCGTTCGTTGCCGGCTACCTTGCCGAATTCATGGCCGGCGCCGCCCCTGCAACCCGGCTGCACACCGCCGTCTGCACGGGCGCCTTCGCCTGCCTTGTGGCCGGCGACTGGGAAGGGTTCCCGCGCCGGGAGGAACTGCCGCTGCTGATGTCCACCGAACCGGTGCTGCGCTGATGGGCGCGCCGGAGGGATTCTTCATCGGAGCCTACGCGGCAGCCCCGGCCCTGGCAGGGTGGGACCCTGCCGCTGAGGCCGCCTTCCTGCAGTCCGTGCTCGAACTCGATGGAGCCGCGGGCCTCGAACTGCCGTATGCAGGGACGCTGCACAAGTACGACGAGGACTGGCTGTTCCGCCGCTTGCCCGCGGGCGCCCGCTTCATCCTGACCACTATTCCCGGGACCATGGAACGGCTCGCAGCCGACCCCGGCTTTGGCCTGGCATCGACGTCACCGGATGGACGGCGGGACGCTGTTTCCTTCGTCCGGGAGGCCCACCGGGCAGCTGGAAGGCTCAGCGACGCGCTGGGCCGGCCCGCCGTCCACGCCATCCAGCTGCACGGCGCCCCGGTCGCATCTCCAGGGAAGGCCTCGGCCGCGGCGCTGGCCGCGTCATTGGAAGAGATCGCCGCGTGGGAGTGGGACGTTGTCCACGTGCTGTTGGAACACTGTGATGCCCTCATGCCGGGACGGCCTCCCGCCAAGGGCTTCCTCCCCCTTGAAGAGGAAATTGCGGCCGTCCGGGAAGCCAATGAAGCGGGCGGGCGGCCAGTCAGCATAGCCATCAACTGGGCTCGCTCCGTCATCGAACAGCGCCGCCCTGAGGCAGGCCTCGAACATGTCCAGATGCTGCGCGGCGCCGGACTCCTTGGCGGCTTCACGGTTTCCGGCTGCGCCGGCGTCGACACCCGGTACGGGAAGGCCTGGGCCGACGTTCACGTTCCCCCGGCACCCGCCGACGGCCATGGCTGGCCCGACGGACTGCCGGAGGCGGAGCCGTTCGAGGACGGCTCGCTCCTGACCCGGGAGCGGTTGTCCCAGTGCCTGCACGCTGCAGGCCCCCAGGGGCCGACAGGATTCCGGGCCATCAAGGTGGCCGCTCCGCCCGGCTCCACTGTGGAGCAGCGCGTTGCCGCCATCGCCGGCACCCTGGACCTCGCCCGGTCCGTCAGTGCAGCGGCGTGCAAGACCTCTTCTCGCCCCTGTGGGGCGCAGTCAGATCCGGGCGCGCAGTCTTGACTGCAGCACCAGCAGTCCTGTGGCTGCCAGCAGTGCCAGCGCGCTGGGTGCAAGGAACACAAGCGGCAGGCCAGCGGCAGCAACACCGATTCCGCCAATCACGCCCCCGAGGGCAGAGCTGACCGCCGGGGCACTGATGAAAATCGCAGAGGCGGTCGCCACTGCATTGGGCAGCAGCCGCTGGGCCACGATGATTCCCAAGCCAGCGAACACTCCCCACACGCCACCCATGAGGACCTGGGCAGCCAGCAGCCCGGCGGGAGACCCGCTGACCGCAAAGAGCACGTTCGCGCCGACGCCAAAGAGGGCCCCAAGCACCATGAGGTTCACCATTCCCGTCCGCCGGGCGGCCACAGCAGCGACGGGCATCAGAATGAGCTCCACCAGGGGCTGGATGCCGATGATGGCGCCGCTAAGGGGTGGCGGGTAGCCCTGGTCATTCATATAGATCGGCAGGTACGCGTACTTGATGGGTTCCCCGGCGTAAACCAGGACATAGAGAGCAGTGAATGCCAGCAGCGGCGTCATGGCTTTCGGGGACACGTGCGGTTTTGGCCCGCGCCCCCCAGGCCCGTTGGCGGATGCCGCCGTCGCGTCCGCAGTGGAGTCACGCAGGAAACCCAGCGGGAGCAGCTGGGCCAGGGTGCACGCAGCCGTCGCCAGCAGCATGGCGCGCAGTCCCATTTGCGCGGCAAGGAACGACCCCGCGACAGGCCCGATCACCCAGCCCAAGGTCAGCGACATGCGGACGTAGGAGACGATAGTGTCGCCGGCGGGTGAGGGGTGCAGCGCAAGCTCGTCGTGGATGGCCGCAAAGAGCTGCGACGTTGCCGCCCCGGCGAAGCCGAGGATGAGCGCGCTGATGACAAATGGCATCCAGAGCTGGGTTGAGACGGCAATTCCGGCCCAGCCGAGAAAGCCGGCGACCGCACAAAGCCGGAACGGGCCAAGCCTGCGCCCTGTGCGGTCGGAGCGCCGTCCAACCAGGTAACCGGCAGCCAGGGATGTGAGGTTGGTCAGGTAGAACAGCCCCGCGACCGTTAACGAGCCGCCGAGATCGTCGACCAAAAAACGGGCGATTTGTGGTGCGGCGGCGGAGAATCCGAGACCGGAGAAGAACAGGGCGAGCGTCGCGCCGCGGTAGAGCGGGCTGGCAAGCAGCACCCCCAGGGCCGATTGACCGCGGGTCAGTTGGATCGTCATGCTCGCTCTTTTCTCCATTGAAGTCACTCGATGCGGGCTAAAACCAAGTATCACTAGATTTTTACATGAAAGCTGCCTTTCCGGGCCTGTTTATCGGCAATTTTCCAGCCGGAGACGGCATGGCCGATACGGCCGGGGGGTACATTTAGCGTGGCTCAAACACGCAGCGCCAGGCAAAGCGAGGGAAGCAATGGGGCACATCGACCGGTTCCTGGAGGAATGCCGCATCGGGCTGGAGCGCGTGCACCCTTCGGATCTTGCGCAGGAGATGGCAGCGGGCGCCCTTGTGATTGACACAAGGCCGGCCGATCAGCGGGAGCGGGACGGGGATCTTCCCGGGGCGGTGGTCATTGACCGCAACGTTCTCGAGTGGCGGCTCGATCCTTCCAGCGATTACCGGCTCCCGATCGCCGATGACCCCGCCCGCCGGATCGTGATTGTGTGCAACGAGGGCTACAGTTCCAGCCTCGCGGCGCACACGCTGCAGCTGCTGGGGCTGACTCATGCCACCGACCTCATCGGCGGCTTCCAGGCATGGGCAGCCCTGCGCAAGCAAGCCGACTAAAGAATCCGGCCCTCAACACTGAACCAGCCCGCGGCGCCCAGGACCTTCACGGCCGAAGAGCCCGCGGGCCTTTTCCCTGGCCACAAGACAACCATGACAACCGGCGCCGCGGGCTTTCGGAACGGCGGCGCCTCCACATCCCCGCTGCACTGTTTTCGTAACTTTCGGACGCGGCGGAAAACGGATTGACAGTAGGCGTGGCAAGAGTCACACTGTTGCATATGGTGATCGATGTTGCGTACAGCGCGTACAGATACGTCCCAGACGGACGCATTGTTGCAGGTCGGTCCTCCCCAACTTGATGACGACAAAGTTTCGACAACGCCGGTTGCCGCCTCCAACTCTGTGGTCTCCACGAATCGCACACCACCCAGCCCTCCCGGGAGGAAACACATCATGACTGCTTCAGTGAACGTCCCCCTCAAGCGCGGAAAACTCGCTTCCTCATTGCCTGCCGAGCAACTGGCGGAAATCACCGAACTGTTCGAGTTCCGGCGCACGGGATATTCCCTCGACGCCCCCTTCTACACGGACCCGACAATCTTCAAGCTCGACATGGAGGCCATCTTCGGCCAGCACTGGATCTTTGCCGGCAGCGTTGCCGAGCTGCCGGAGCCGGGCGATTACATCACGGTGGACTACGGCCCCTACTCCCTGATCGTGCTGCGCACCGACGAGGGCGACGTCAACGTCCTGCACAACGTCTGCCGCCACCGCGGTGCCCGTGTCCTGACCGAAGCTGCCGGCTCCACCGGAAACCTGGTCTGCGGCTACCACTCCTGGACCTACTCCCCCGAGGGCAACCTGATCCACGCCTCCGCCCCCGGCGAAGCCAAGTTCGACAAGAACTGCTTTGCCCTCAAACGAGCCCACAGCCGCGAGGTTGCCGGACTCATCTTCGTCTGCATTGCGGATGAGCCCCCGACTGACTTTGACGAAACCGCGAAGATCTTTGAGCCCTACCTCGCGCCCCACGATCTGTCCAAGACGAAGATTGCCTACCAGCAGAACATCATCGAAGAGGGCAACTGGAAGCTCGTCATGGAGAACAACCGTGAGTGCTACCACTGCGACGGACACCCGGAACTCGCCTGCTCGCTCTTCCCCACGTGGGGCCTGACCGAGGGCCTGATCCCGCCGCACCTGGAAGAAGTGTGGGACCGCAACAAGGAAGCCCAGTCCTCGCTTGAGGAACGGTGCCGCCGCTACGGCCTGCCCTACGAGGTGGTTGAGGAACTCGACACCCGCATTGCCGGTATCCGCATCTCGCGCGAATCCCTGGACGGCGAAGGCGAATCGTTCTCGGCCGACGGCCGCAGGCTCTCCAAGAAGCTGCTCGGCGACCTGCCCGACTTCCGCCTGGGCCGCTGCTCGATGCACCTGCAGCCCAACAGCTGGTTCCACTTCCTGGGCGACCACGTCATCACGTTCGGCGTCTTCCCCATCAACGAGCACCAGTCCCTGGTCCGCACCACCTGGCTGGTGGCTGACGACGCCGAGGAAGGCGTCGACTACGACCTCGACAAGCTCACCTACACCTGGAAGCAGACCAACATCCAGGACAAGGCATTCGTTGAGCTGTGCCAGCAGGGTGCCGCCAGCCCCGCCTACGAACCCGGCCCCTACATGAAGAGCGAATACCAGGTGGAGGCCTTCATCAACTGGTACGTCCAGCGGGTGCAGGAGCACTTGGCATGATTGACGTTGCCCTGACTGAGACGCCCGTCCAGGAACCACAGCGCATCCGCGGCCTTGAAATGCCGTGGAACCGGGTCATGGGCAGCATCGAAGGACCGGCCAGCGCAGCCAAGGCCCTGGGCCCGTGGCATCCGCAGGAGTTCATGGCCGAATGTGTCGAGACCGTTCCCGAAGCGGGCGGCATGATGACCTTCGTGTTCCGCCGCACCGACGGTGCGCCCCTGGCCTTCCGCGCCGGGCAGTACGTGAACATCGCCTTCCCCGTGAACGGCGAGGACCAGGAACCGGTGGACCGCAGCTACTCGCTGTCCAGTTCACCCACGGAACCGTGGACCTTCAGCGTCACCGTCAAGAAGGACGCCGGCGGCCTGGTTTCCCCGTGGGTCCACGACAACGTCCGGCCGGGCACCGTCCTGGACATGCTGGGACCCGTGGGGGCATTCCACCTGCCCGATGCGGACCGGCGCGCCCGGTACCTCTTCCTGGCCGCCGGCGCCGGCATCACCCCTATCATGTCGATGCTGCGGACCATCCACTCCCTGCCGGGAACCGCCGACGTGGTGGTTCTCTACCACGGTGCGGAAGCCGGCGGCTTTGCCTTCCACCGGGAGCTTGCGTACATCGCTTCCGTGGACTCGCGTGTCAAGGTTTTCTACGCCCTGGGCGACCGCGGCAGGCCCGAGGACTGGGAAGGCTTCAGCGGACGCCTGAGCTCGGCCATGATCGATGAGGTGGCGCCCGACGCCAACGGCCGCCAGGTGTACGCCTGCGGACCCGAGGGTTACCTGAACACCGCCACCGAGCTGCTCCAGAAGGTGGGCGTCGACGACACCTCCATCTACATGGAGTTCTTCTCCGGCGACCGGCAGACCCTCCTCGAATACCAGGCCGAGCTCGCCCTGGCCGCGGACATCGCCGAGGAGATCGCTGAGGAAATCGCGGAGTCCGCCGAGGACTACTTCGAAGGCCAGCCCGCAGCGTTCGGGATCTACGAGCCCGGCTACGACGACGAAGGAACCCTTCAGGCCACCGGACTGGCTCTGGAAGCCGCCACCCCGGAAGCTTCCGCCGCCGGCACCCCGGCCGCGGCCCCGGAGGCTCAAGCCCCTGATGCCTCAAGCTTCGACACCGTGGGAACCGGCAGCCTCACTCTGTCCTTCATGCGCACCGGTATCAATGTGCGGATCGACCCGGAGGAGCCCATCCTCGGGGTGGCACAGCGTGCGGGTGTCCGGATCGGCGCCAACTGCAAGGAGGGCATGTGCGGCTCCTGCAAGGTGGTCAAGCTGTCCGGGGAGATCGACATGAACCACCAGGGCGGAATCCGCAAACGGGAAATTGATGCGGGCAAGTTCCTTCCCTGCTGCTCCACCGCCCGCACCGACATGGTGATCGACGCCTGACTGCTCCCGGAGCGGTATCCTCAGGCGCGCCCCCACAGAACTGACAACCAACCACGTCACGGAAGGTCTGATGCAGCCAGCGTCAGGCCTTCTGTGGCAATTCGAACACCAACCATAGGAGCCATTCCATGTCAGGTAACAAAGCCGTTGCTTACAAGGCGCCGGGCGTCGTCGAAATTATCGACACCCCGTACCCCACGTTTGAACTGAAGGCCGGGCCGGGCGTCAACCCCATAAATGTCGGCCGGAAGGTCCCGCACGGCGTCATCCTGCGCACCGTCAGCACCAACATCTGCGGCTCCGACCAGCACATGGTCCGCGGCCGCACCACGGCCCCGGCCGGCCTCGTCCTGGGCCACGAGATCACCGGTGAAGTCATCGAGACCGGGCCCGACGTCGAGTTCATCAAGGTTGGGGACATCGTCTCGGTCCCCTTCAACATTTCCTGCGGGCGTTGCCGGAACTGCAAAGAACGCAAGACCGGGATCTGCCTGAACGTGAACCCGGACCGTCCCGGGTCCGCCTACGGCTACGTCGACATGGGCGGGTGGGTCGGAGGGCAGGCAGAGTACGTCCTGGTCCCCTACGCCGACTGGAACCTCCTGCGGTTCCCCGACCGGGACCAGGCACTGGAGAAGATCATGGACCTGACCATGCTCTCGGACATCCTCCCGACCGGATTCCACGGCGCCGTCACGGCAGGTGTCGGCGTCGGGTCCACCGTCTATGTTGCCGGTGCCGGACCCGTGGGACTTGCCGCGGCGGCCAGCGCGCAGTTGCTGGGAGCCGCGGTGGTCATCGTGGGAGACCTGAATGAGGATCGCCTCGCCCAGGCCCGTTCCTTCGGCTGCGAAACCGTCAATGTGGCCAACGGCGACCCGGCTGACCAGATCGAGCAGATCCTCGGCGTCCGGGAGGTCGATGCCGGCATCGACGCCGTCGGATTCGAGGCCCGCGGGCACGGACACGGCGCCCAGGAGGCGCCCGCCACCGTGCTCAATTCGCTGATGGACCTGACCACCGCCGGCGGGTCAGTTGGCATTCCCGGCCTGTATGTCACCGGGGATCCGGGTGCCGCGGACGAGGCGGCCCAGAAGGGCAGCCTGTCCCTGTCCCTCGGCACCGGATGGGCGAAATCCCTCTCCTTCGCAACAGGCCAGTGCCCGGTGATGAAGTACAACCGGCAGCTGATGATGGCGATCCTGCACGACAGGATCCAGATCGCGAAGGCGGTCAACGCCACGGCCATTTCGCTCGACGAGGCACCGCGGGGGTACGCGGAATTCGACGCAGGAGCCGCCACGAAGTACGTCCTGGACCCGAACGGCTACCTCAGCAACTAATCCAAGGCAGGAGGGGCTTCCCCCTCGCAGGCTGGGACGGCCGCTGCACCACCCGGAGCGCACGGGTGGTACAGCGGCCGTCCTCTTTTGTGTCGCATTAGAGGTCGTTCAACCGGTCCCGAACGAACCGCTGCACCGGGTGGCAGCCATGCACTGGATTCCCGGGATCCCGTTCGCGGCATTAATGGCCCTATGCACTAAATCGCGCGGGGCAGGACTTGGCCGAGGTCTCCCGCTCTGCCATAAAGAATTGCTATGTGGGAACACAAAAAGAGTCTTTGTGTGACCTGCACCTCAAACGCTAATTTGATGTCAGAGGCCAGTCCGCAAAGCCGCCCAAACAGACGATGTCGAGCGACAAAGCCCGCAGCAGGACCGTCCGGACATTCCACCCGGGCTCTCTTCCCAAAGCCCACGTGAACCGGTAGGCCGCTTTTCACCCATCGCCATGGAGACGAAATGACAGAAACCACACTTCCCAGGAAGACCCCGGTCAGGGCCGCAGTCGCGGCCTGGATCGGTACGACGTTGGAGTACTACGACTTCGCGGTGTATGGCACCTCGTCGGCGTTGGTTCTGAACGTGCTCTTCTTTTCACCCGAGCTGCCCCAGGGGATCAGCGTGCTGCTCGCCATGATCACCTTCGCGGTCGGCTACGCCGTGCGTCCCCTCGGCTCCCTCATCCTGGGACCGATGGGCGACCGCCACGGCCGCAAGTTCGTCATGATGATCACGCTGTTCGGCATCGGCGGCTGTACCTTCCTGATCGGCTGCCTTCCGACGTACGCCCAGATCGGTTCCCTTGCTCCGATCCTGCTCGTGGCCATCCGTGTCATCCAAGGACTGTGCCTGTCGGGCGAGCAGCCCAGCGCGATCACCATGAGCCTGGAGCATGCATCCGAGGGCCGCCGCGGGTTCCTCGCGAGCTTTACAACGTTGGGTTCCTCCTCCGGCACGCTGCTCACGCTGCTGGTCTTCATCCCGATCTCCGCCATGCCCAAGGAGCAGCTGCTGACCTGGGGCTGGCGGCTTCCGTTCTGGGCATCCGCCCTCGTAGTGGTCGCTGCATACCTGATCCGCCGCCATGTTCAGGAGCCGCCCGAGTTCGTGAAGGTCCAGGCCGCCAAGGCGAACGTCGCCCCCCTCAGGCATCTTCTGCGCTTCCACTGGCGCGCGGTGCTGCGGATCGTATTCTGTGCGCTTATCGCCGGCACGAGCTACATGATGCAGACGTTCTCGGTGGCATTCGGTACCGCTGGATACAAGCTGGATAAGCCGACCATGCTCCTGACGACCACTGTCTCGGCAGTCATTGCCCTCGGAATCACGCCCCTGGCGGGATACCTTGTGGACAAGATCGGCCGCAAAACGATGTTCCTCATCGCAACGGGCGGCGTGGGCATCACCATGGTGCCGTACCTGTGGTCGATCACGACCGGCAACTGGTCGCTGATCTTCCTGTTTGGCATCATCAACTACTCCCTCTTCTACTCGATGGTGAACGCGTCCTGGCCCTCATTCTTCGCAGAGATGTTCCCTGGCCGTCTGCGCGTCTCCGGGCTCGCCCTGGGCACCCAGATTGGTTTTGCCATCTCGGGCGTCATCGGCCCCGTTCTCTCGACAGCACTCGCTGGCCCCGACCTGAAGGATTGGGTCGGACCGTCCATGGTCGCACTCGGGTTCATGGTCCTGGCAGGGATCTCGGCCCTCACTGCCAAAGAGACCAAAAAGTACACGCTCAAGGAGCTCGACGAGGTGCAGCAGAGTGAGCGGGAGACGGCCGTCCTCACGGCCGCGAGCGTGTTGCCAGCCAAAGCTACCCACGGAATCACCGGTTAGCCTGGCGCGCAGAGGCGACGGTTTATCGTCCGCCTAAGCTGATTGCGCAGTAGCGCAACCACGAGCGGAGCGGCCGCTGGCCAACAGGCCAGCGGCCGCTCCGCGAGGGTGGACCCTGTGGGCGACACAACCGAATCCACCGTCGACAAAACCACCGGGCCGTGCCGTAAACGCACAGCCTCATCCTTCTCCTGGAGAACCAATGTCCTTTTCTGATTACACCACCGCCCTCGTCACCGGGGC
>NZ_JBTZSU010000030.1:0-53633 GCF_054890965.1 Arthrobacter sp. C152 | reverse complement strand
CAACGTGACCATCACTCCGGCCACCGCAGCCTGACAAGCCCTACTTTCGTATTAGTTGATCGGAGGACGCAATGAGTGACGGACCTTCCCAACCGCGGCCTGACCCTGTCAGCACGGCCGGCGAACCCGGCACGCGGGGACCAGTCCTGGTGGTTGGCGGCACAGGCATGCTGGGCAGCCAGGTTGCCACGGAATTGTTGGCCCGCGGACGGCAGGTCCGGGCCTTGGTGCGTCCAGGTTCGGATGCCGCGAAGCTGGAGTCGGCCGGTGCCGTGATCGCCAGGGCTGACATGATGGACCCCGGGTCGCTGGACCGTGCCATGGCCGGTGTTGACGCCGTCGTCACGTCCGCTGCGGGTTACACCCGGCACCGGAAAGGCGACAGCCCCGATATCGACCGGGTGGGCAACACGAACCTTGCAGAGGCTGCAGCCCGTGCCGGCGTCCGACGCTTCGTCCTGACCAGCATCCTGACGTGCGACCAGACGCCGCAGGTCCCGCATTTCTGGCACAAGAAGCTGATGGAGGACAGGCTGCAGGAATTGGGCGTGCCGTTCGTTGCGCTGCGCCCCGGTGCGTTCCTGGACCAGGTCACCCGGTTCGGCGGCGACCCCGTGGCCACGGGCAGGATGATGTGGTTTGGTTCGCCCCGCATCCCGCTCACGTTCGTGCTGACCGCTGACTTGGCCCGGTACCTTGCCGCGGCCGTGGATGCTCCCGGAGTGGATGGCCGGCGCATCGACATCGGCTGGGACCGTCCGCTTGGCATGCAGGACGTTGCCGACATCGCAGGGAGTATGACCGGCACGAAGATCCGGGTCCGGTCGGTTCCCCTGCCGCTCCTGCGTGCTGCCGCTGCGGTGCTGGGACGGTTCAATCCCATGGTCAGGGACATGGCAACCATGTTCGCCTGGTTCCAGACGGGCGGTTACGTCGCGGACACCGCCCGGCAGCGGGAAGTCTTCGGCCCGCCGCCCGTGGCCGAGGATGCCATTACGCGGTTGATCGGCATCCTCGGCCACCCCGTCAGCAGTTAGTCCCTACCCCGCGGTGATCACGTGGGTGACGTGGTCGTACCGGAAGGTGACCGGGCCGCCGTCGTGCTCAAAGGCAATGTTGGCGCCCGGGGACGCGCCCCCAGCCCCGTAACTGAGGTCCCACGACTTGTTGAGCGCCGCCTTGAACTCGTAGCTTCCCGCCGGCAGGTCCGGTACGGTCAGCTTCCAGACGAGGTCTGCCGGATCCAGGGCCAGCTGCGCCTGGGCGCACGCGGGCTCCCAGTCGGACGCGCACCCGAGTTCACTGTCCATGCTTCCCGCGGCCGCCACGGCAGCGGGCTGCTGCGAGGCGTACGCGGTTGTGAGCAGGTGGGTGCTGTTGTCATAGCGGAAAGTCACCGGGCCGCCCGGGTGGTCCAGCACGATGTTCTGCCCGTTCAGCTGGCCGTCGGCGCCGTAGTTTTCGTCCCAGCCGCCGTTGAGTGCGGCCTTGTACTCATACTTCCCGGCGGGAAGGGCCACGGTCAGCCGCCAGATCCGGTCCGCCGGATCCAGCACCATCTGGGCCTGCGGGCAGGCGGGATCCCACTGATCTTTGCAGCCCATCGCCTGGTTGAGGTCCCCGGCCACCGCCACGGAGTCCGGCTGCGGGGCCTCTCCCACGGTGACCGAACGGGTTTCGCTGGTGACGTTGAAACCGGGACCGCTCATGGTGGCCCTGTACCGGACCGGGGTGCCGTCCGCAAGGGAGGACACGTCGTCTGTGGCCGAGTACACGGGCGACGACGAGTCGGTGCCCACTGCGGTCCACCCGCCGCCGTCCACGCTGCGCTCGAACGACACCACGTGGCTGGCCTTCTCCGGATCCGCGGTGGCGCTCAATTCCACCTTGCCCTTCACGCTGCTGCCCTCGGCAGGCTTCTGAAGGGTCAGGAGGGGTGCGGGGACGGTTGCTGAACGGCTTTGGCTGGTGGCGGCATGCCCGCCGTTGTCCAGCACCGTGGCCCGGTACTCCAGCGGGGTCCCGGCATCCAGGCCCGCCACATCGTGGAACACCTGGTACGGGGCCGTGTCGTCGGTGCCGATCGGCTTCCAGTCCCCGCCAGCTGTCCTCGCTTCAAAGGTGACCTCGTAGAACGAAGCACCGTCGACGTCGGCCGCCACCTTGATGCGCCCGTTGTCGCCGGCTGCCGCGGCAGGCGCCTGGAGGGCGACGGCGGGAGCGGCCTTGGAGTGTTCTATGCGGCCGGAGGATTCATAAACGACGGCGGAAAGCGCCGGGACGGTGACGGTGAGAGTAGCGTCGCCGGACGTCTTGACCTCGTCGGCGCCGTCACCGTAGATGCGGGTGTAGCTGCGCTTGTCGATGTAGGTGGGAATCGCCGCGGTCTGCGCCTCTCCGCTGTTGTTCAGGGCCACCACATATTCGCGCTGGTCCTTCGCGTCGGTGCGGGAGAACGCGTAGATCCCCGGGCCGTTGGAGGCATACCGGTTTTGGTGGGCACCGTCCCGCAGGGCGGGGTGCTCCTTGGTGAGGGCTGCCAGTTCGCGGATTTTGGTGTAGAGCCGGTGTCCCGGGTTGAAGTTGGCGGTGGCGTGGGTGGCGTCTGTGCCGAGCAGGTCGTCGTCGAGGTAGTCCGGAACCTTGCTGGCGAACAGGGTCTGGCGGGCGTCCTGGTCGCCGCCGGGGCCGGTGAAGCCCTGCTCGTCGCCGTAGTAGACCACCGGGTTGCCGCGGGAGAAGTACATCAGCTCGTGCGCCAGTTCGTCGCGGGCCACCTTCTCGGCGTCGGTTGCGGCCGGGTTGTCCTGGGCGATGAAGCTGCCGATGCGGCCCATGTCGTGGTTGCCCAGGAAGGTGGGCAGTTCGTAGACGTTGGAGTCGGCATCGGTGTACCAGTCGTCGCCGGCGAAGAAGTCCTGCAGCGACCGGGCGTCCTGGCTTTTCGACGCGAAGTTGCGGGCGGCGTCCTGAAAGGGGAAGTCCAGGACCGCCTGCATGTTGTTGCGGGTAGTGAACTGCGAGGTGAAACTCTTGGTGGTGTCGAAGACCTCGCCGAACATGAAGAACTCGTTCTTGCCGTGCTCCTTGGCGTACGCCAGGACGTTGGGTCCGAATTCCTGCCAGAACTCGTTGTTGACGTGCTTCATGGTGTCGATCCGGAAGCCGTCCACGCCGAAGTTGCCGATCCAGGACTTATAGATGTCCTCCATGCCCTGCACCACCGTGGGGTGTTCGGTGAAGAGGTCGTCGAGGCCGAAGAAGTCCCCGTACATGGAGTCCTCGCCGGTGAAAGTGGTGTCACCGCGGTTGTGGTACAGCGTGGGATCGTTCAGCCAGGCCGGAACTTTCAGGTTCTCTTCGCCCGGTGCGGGGACCGGTTTGTAAGGGAAGGACGTATCGGCATCCAGCTGCGGGAACGTCCCAGTGCCGGCGTAGTCACGGTCATCGAACGCCTGCCCCGAGGCCGTCTTATACGGGACCTGGTCTTTGGAAACGTAGCCCTTGCGTGCGCCTTCCGCGTAGCCGATGACGTCCGCCGTGTGGTTGGTGATGATGTCGAAGTAGACCTTCATGCCGCGGGCATGGGCCTCGTCGATAAGGGCCTTCAACTCGTCATTGGTGCCCAGGTGGGGATCGATCTGGGTGAAGTCGGTGACCCAGTAGCCGTGGTAGCCGGCCGATTTGTCCGCCGGCTGGACCGCCTTGTTCTTGAAGCTGGGGGTCAGCCAGATGGAGGTGGTGCCCAGGCCCTGGATGTAGTCGATCTTCTCCCGCAGTCCGGCCAGGTCACCGCCGTTGTAGAAGCCCTTCTTCGTAGGGTCGAAGCCGGAGACCATCGGGTCGGCGCCGAGTCCGCCCTGGTCGTTGGCGGTGCTGCCGTTTTCGAAGCGGTCCGCCATGACGAAGTAGAAATTCTCATCGGTCACGGGCCCGCGGAGTGAGTGCAGTGCCGCCGCGGCCGCCGGGCCCTGGGGCCCGCCGCCGTTGGGGCCGGGACCTTTGGGGTCCGGCGCGGCAGCCGCCGGGAGCACGGCGGCGGAAACGGCCACTGCCGCTGCTATGACACCGGCAGCGGACCGCCGTCCCAGTGTGCGGCGGGACGGGGACGGGATTTCGGCGTTCGGCTCCGTTGGGAGTGAATGTTGTGCCAAAGGTGATCGCTGTGCTGGTGCAGGGGAGGATGCGGTGCGCGTATGCGCTCGCCGTGGGGTTCGAAATATCAAGGCAGGAGAGACCTTCCTGGGAAGCGGCGCTGCTGTACAGGCTTGCCGAGACAAGGGGATGCGGCGGGATGCGGCTCAAAGGACAGCATGCTGAGCTTGTGAACCGAGTCACAACTGTAAGCGCTTGCGCCGAATAATTCCAGCGTTTAGTAGAAAGCGGTCCGGGCTGCTCAGGGTTACTCCAGCTGCTTCGGGTGGCGCCGCGTGCCCGGTGGCCCGGGGGCATTCCGCCGGGGCTGAGCCCCCGGTTGTGGGGCTGCCGCTAGCTGGCGGCGACGATGGCCGTAGGGGAGGGCGTCCCCACGTCGTGAAGCCGCTGCCCGGGCAGTCCTGTGACGGGGTCGACGGCGAAGGTGGCGATATTGTCGGAGCGTTCGTGGGCCACATGCAGCCAATCTCCCCGGACCAGGTGGTGCCGCGGCCAGTTTCCGCCGCTGTCGAAGTCCTCGACGGGAATGAGTTCGGTGCCCTCCGCGGCCACTTCCAGGACGCTGATGAGGTTCGATCCACGCACGCCCGTGTAGGCGAACCGGCCATCCCTGCCCAGGCAGATTTCCGCGGCGGAGTCGCCTGCCTGGCTCCCGCCCGCGGTGGCGGGCCCCCGGAAAACCAATTCGTAGGTACCCGCCTCGGGCCGGACCACGAAGACCTCAACGGAGTACTCGGACACTACGAAGACGTTGCCGTTGGGGTGCTCCGCCAGGTGGCGTGGCCCGCTGCCAAAGGGGAGGACGACTTCGTGGTCCGCCACCAGCCCCGTGCCCGGCACATAGGTCCAGACACGAAGGGTGTCATGCCCGAGGTCTGTGGTCATGACGCGGCCGTCCTGCAGCATCAGACTGGCGTGGGCCCGGCTTTGCCGGGGTTTCCGCGGCGACAGGCCGGCGTGCGGATCCACCGACGGTGCCACGGGAAACCGCCCGGTCATGCCGCCTTCGGCGTCCAATTCGTAGAGGAGGACCTGGCCGTCGCCCCAGCACGCGGCCGTCACGAAGCGGCTGCCGGGATCCACGGCGACGTGGCATGTCGCTTCGCCCGCCTGCTGCGGTTCGCCAAAGGGCTCAAGGCCAAAATCTCCGACGCGGCGGTAGGCCTGTACTTTCTTGCGCTGTTCTGCCGCTGCGTAGACAACGGGCAGGGTCGGGTGGACGGCAAGGAACGACGGCGACAGGGCCTTCGCTGCCGTACCGAGCCATTCCAGGCTGCCGTCTTCGAGCGCCCTGACAGCGCCAATGCCCTCGGCGCGGCCGCCGCCGTCGGGGGTGTAGCTGCCGATCCACAGGATGTTGTTGCCGCCGCCGGATGTCATGGTCCCATCCTGCCAAGGAGAAGCCGTTTCTGCCCCAATCCGCCGTTCCTGTTTCACCGCGGGGCAGCTAGCATGGGTCTTCCAGCAACGGCAGAAGGAGGTGGGTCCGATTACCGGTTCATCAATTCCGGGCATGTCATCCCAGTGCCGTCCGGAGCCTTTGGCATAGGCGGCGGGGGAGTGTCCGGCGGCTCACCGAAAGACGCTGTTATGCCATCCTCGGAATCATGTGTTGCCCCTGGCCGTTCCATACCCTCGGCCGCTTCGCCGCTCCCGATCGCTTCCGCCCAGCCGGCCGCTTCGCCGCTCCCGGTCGCTTCCGCCCAGCCGGCCGCTTCGCCGCTCCCGGGCGCCCCCATGCAGCGGCCTCCGATCCCATCGATGCCCTATTCCCGAATCGTCTCCCAGCTGCGTTCCGCGGGCTGTGTGTTCGCCGAGGAGGAAGCCCGGCTCCTGCTGGCTGGGTCTTCAGGCGCCGGGGAACTCGCCGAAAACGTCCGGCGCAGGATGCAGGGTGCCCCGCTTGAACATATCCTGGGGTGGGCGGAGTTCGCGGGCCTGCGGATCGCCGTTGAGGAAGGCGTGTTTGTTCCTCGGCGGCGGACCGGGCTGCTGGTTGAGCTGGCCGTTGGCCTGCTGGACGCCGACGTCGCCCCGCTGGCCCCGATAGTTGTCGATCTTTGCTGCGGATCAGGTGCCGTGGGAACTGCCATCCTGCACCGGATACCAGGGGTGGAACTGCACGCCGCTGACATCGATCCGGCCGCCGTGGGTTGTGCCAGGCGGAATGCGGAGCCGCTGGGCGGCATGGTCCACACGGGCGATCTGTTCCAGGCACTGCCGCCCGCTCTTCGGGGCCGAATCCGGTTGCTGGCGGTGAACGCCCCCTATGTACCGACGGATGCCATCAGCACCATGCCGCCCGAGGCGAGGCTGCACGAGCCCCCCGCCTCCCTGGACGGAGGCGCCGACGGCCTCGACTTCCACCGACGGATCGCGGCCGAGGCCGACGGGTGGCTGATGCCGGGAAGCTGGTTGCTGATTGAAACCAGCCGCAAGCAGGCTGCCGGAACCGCGGCAATCCTGGCCGCTGCCGGCTTCGAGGCACGGATTGTGCGGTCGGAGGAACTGGATGCGACGGCGGTCGTGGGGACGACGGGCAGGCCTGCCGGGACGTAGCATCCGCGTCGACGCAGCATCCACGTCAACGCAACATTCATGTCAACGCAACATTCACATGGACGCAGCATCACGTCATTGATGCATTGGCTGTTCAACGGTCGCCGCCATCACTCGCGCTGGATGGGTGGCGGCGGGGGCTTGAAGTAATGGTTCCGTTGGGGTTTTTGGCTGGGATCGATGTGGCGTGGCGGAATGAACGCCGGGGTGCCGTTCGCGGTGGCGATAATCCACTGTTCCTTGTGGACCAGGTGATGATGATGGCTGCAGAGCAGGACGCCGTTGCTGGCGTTGGTTTCGCCGCCCCGGGACCAGTACGTGATGTGGTGGACCTCGCACCACGGCGCCGGGATGGTGCAGTTGGGAAAGGCGCAACCCTGGTCGCGGGCAGTGATGGCTGTGCGTTGTGCTGAGGTAAAAAGGCGGGCTTTTCGGCCGAGATCGAGGATTTCGCCGTTGGTTCCCAGGAGCGCGGGGATGATGTCCGCGTCGCACGCCATTTTGCGCAGGGTGGCGGCCGCGACCGGTCCGGTGAACACGAACGCACCTGTGCCTGTCCCTGTCCTCGTCCCTGTCTCGGGCCCGGTTTCGAGCCCCGTCGCGGCGACTGTCTCCGACTGTGCTTCTGTCCCCGTCCGCTGCCCGGGACCGGCTCCTGACGTCGTGTCGGAGGATGCATCGGCGAGGCCGTTGGCGCCAACGGGATTGTCGGCGGACCCAGCGTGAGCGTCGGGGAAGAGGTCCCGGTAGTTGATTGTGGCGAGGATTTGGGGGCGGTTGCCGCCGGAGGTGGGCAAGGTGTTCGTTGCGAGGGCGGCCTTGACCGCCGTGACGATGCCGTCGAGTTGTTTTTGGGGGCGGGTGCGCCGGTCCAGGTCGATGCTTTCACATTCCGACGCTTCCGCCTGGGTCACCCCGCTGATGGTGGCCATGTTACCCGTCTCGGAGTTTCCGATGCCTTGGCCGCCTATGCCGGTGCCCATATGGCCGGAGCTGCCGGGGACCGTAGTCCGGGGGTTGGTGGCGGTGTTCATAACGGTCAGCAGGTGCTCGTACTGGTCTGTTGTGGCGAGGATTTCGAGGCGGTGCAGGCCGTGGCGCGGTTTGCGGATGAAAGCGCCCTGGGTGTGGCGGAGGGCCTCTTCAGTGGGTTCGGTGCCGTCGGCATCGATGGTGTCCGACCAGCGCAGGGCCAGCCGGCTGAGGAAATCGGGGTCGCAGGTGGCGGCTTCGGTGGTGAGGTGTTGTTCGATGCGCTCCAGAGTCTCCGGAGTGGCACGGTGCTCGAGCCGCTCAAGGGTGGCGGTGATGATGGTCGCGGCGTGTGCGGATACCGCTGGTGCCTGAACCCCGGGACATTCCAGGCCGGTGCCGCTACTGGTCCTTTCTCCGGTGTCGTCGACACCGGTGCCCGCGGCAGCGGCTGAAGGTCCAGCGGTGGGGGTGAGCGCGGCCGCGAGGTGTTCACGGGGTGGTGGTGTGGCTCCGCCGGTCAGGGTCACACCGGGCAATGTGTGGTGGGCGAGGGCAAGGCGCCTGCGGGCCTCGCGGATCGGGATCCGCAGCCGGATTCGAAGGAACTCGGCGGTGTTCCTGCAGCCGTCGTCGGCGGGGGAGGTAACGATGGGACGGTCCGGCCCGGTGGGCCAACTGGCGTCAGTTTCGTTCACGACGGGGTGGTCATCCACGGTTTCCACGCCATTGGCATCCCACCTGACCACTGCCCAGCTGCCGCGCCCTTCCCTGGCCCTGGCCGTTGCGGCGTCGGCGATGGCCCGGGTTCGGGTCCTGTCCACGGCGCCGGCAGACACGATTTGCAGACGCTCGGCGCTCCGGGAGAGCTCTTCGACGAGGGCCGCAAATTCGGCGGCCTCAAGGTAATTGGCGCCTGCAAGCATATTCGGGGCGTCGAGCGCGGCGGCCGCAAGCTGGGCGCACAGCCAATCAAGGGAAGCCGGTGCGGCAAGTCCGGCCAGGTCAGTTTCAGCGGGGTGTTCAGTGACATCGGATTGTTCAGCCGTGACCCCGGGGACGGCGTGAAGGCGTGCGGCCCGCGCTGGCCGTGCGCCGGCGTCGTACGCCTCCCCAAACTGTTCCCCAATGGCCTCCATGGCCCAACTCTGCCAGCCACCACTGACAATGGGGACCCGCCAAAGCTCCTATGTGGATAACCGGAAGGGCTGCTGTTCTGGCAGCACGCGTGGCCCGTTAAATGCCGCTGGCCGCCGCGTCCCCCAAGGATCGCGGCGGCCAGCAAGGTATCCAGTTGTAACACATGCCCTGCTCCTGCCTGTTGTCACAGGCAGGGCCGGCGTCATATTCGCCCGCTGAGCCGGAAATCAGGGCTTGGTGCCGGTGCCGTCCGCAGTACCCAGGTTGGTGGTTTCCGGGTGCGTGCTGTGCGCCGGGATGTGGTCTTCGCCCAGCTCGCCGGCCCCGGTTGTCCCACCCGTTCCGGAGGCAGAACGGGAAGGATCCGAAGCTTTCCCGTTGGTGGGGCCGCCCTCGCGGTGCATCGCGGAGCCGAGCACCGTGGTTGCCCTGCGCGCTGCCTCGCCCAACTGGTCCGCGACCTCAGGCGCCTTTTCCTTGATGGTCCCGGTGGCGGCGGCCACCTTGTCCTGGACGGGCTTGCTGTCCCAGATGCTCGCCGCGCGGGCCTTGAGCTTGTCATATGCGGCACGGCCCGACCGCGACCCGAGGACGTAGCCGGCTGCGATGCCAACACCCAAAAGAAGCTTGTTTTTCATGATGAACTCCTGCTCCGCGAGAAGGTTGTCAGTTAGTTGCCCGGGTCTCCGGCGCCCGTAGCCGGAGAAAAGAAAACCGGCCTGGGGATGGTGTCCCCAGGCCGGTCTCCTGGCACTGCCGGGCAGTTATCCGCGAACGCTGCGCTTGGTGACCATGCCGTAGATGGCGAGCACGATCAGCGAGCCGACGATCGCCAGCAGCCAGGTCTGGATCGAGAAGAACTCCTGCAGTCCGCTGCCGAAGATCATTCCACCCAGCCAGCCGCCGAGAATGGCGCCAACGACGCCCAGGATCAGGGTGATGAACCAGCCGCCACCCTGCCTGCCCGGAAGGATCGCCTTAGCGATCGCACCGGCAATAAGTCCGAGAATCAGAAATGCAATAAATCCCATTTTTATGCTCTCTTCCTAACTAAAGGAGGCCCCCATGTTCCGGAGGCACTTCATCCTTCTGGCTCAATAGTAATCATGCTTACTATCTTTTTGCCAACCCCATTACCGGGGAAAAGCGCAGTTCAAGCATGCCTCAATGCCCTGTATGGTCCGAATCGTTGCCGGCTCCCGGACCCTCGTCCAGGACCCCAAGTTCCGCGAGATCCTGCCGATCCAGGACGAAATCGAAGATGTCCAGGTTCTCCCTCATGCGTTCCGGTGAAGCACTCTTGGGAATCGTTACCAATCCGTTTTGTACGTGCCAGCGCAGGACCAGTTGGCCCGGTGTTTTGCCGTGTTTTTCCGCAAGCTGGGAAAGAATTGGCGCACTCAGCAGTCCCGCCCCGGAGCCGCCCAGGGGACTGTAGGACTCCGTGACAATCCCGTGCTTGGCGTGGAATTCCCGCTCCGCACTTCGGGTGATCGCGGGACTCAGCTGGACCTGGTTGACCGCGGGCACGACATCCGTCTCGGCCATGAGCCGCTCCAGGTGCGCGGGCTTGAAGTTGGACACGCCGATGGACCGGACCTTCCCCTCGGCCTGGAGCCGTTCGAACGTCTGCCACGTGGAGATGTACTGGTCCCGGCCGGGCAGTGGCCAGTGGATCAGCAGCAGGTCCACATAATCCAGTCCCAGGCGCTTCAGCGAGCCCTCCAGGCCGGCAACAGCACGGTCGTGGCCCTGGAACTCACCGTCCAGCTTGGTTGTGACGAAAACGTCGCCGCGGTCCAGGCCGCTGGCCCGGATCCCGTTCCCTACGCCCCGCTCGTTGCCGTATTTCACGGCTGTATCGATGTGCCGGTACCCGGCTTCCAAGGCCTGGACGACGGCGGCCGCCACCTGGTCGTCGTCCAGCGGCCAGGTGCCCAGGCCCAGCTGTGGGATGCTCTGGCCGTCGTTGAGTTCGATGAGCGGTGCAAGTGTCATGCCAACAGTCTTCCGGCAGGGTGCGGCCGGGTCCACCCTTAACTTCCCCCGTAGTCCTCCGCGAGTTTGCGTTTGAGGATCTTTCCGCTGGGACCCAGCGGAAGTTCGGAGAGAATCCGGACCACCCGCGGGTACTTGTAGGCGGCGAGCTGCGAGCTGGCGAAGTCGACCAACCCGGCTTCGGACACGGTCGCGCCGGCGTCGAGCACAACCGCGGCCGCGATCTCCTGGCCATGGACGTCGTGCGGTATTCCGTATACGGCGGCGCTGACCACCTGCGGGTGGGTGAGCAGGACTTCCTCGACCTCGCGGGGATAGACGTTGAATCCGTTGCGGATGATCATGTCTTTCTTGCGGTCGACGATGGTGAGGTAGCCGTCGTCGTCCTTTGTTCCAAGGTCACCGCTGCGGAACCAGCCGTCCACAACGGCCTCGGCGGTTGCCTCGGGCCGGTTGAGGTAACCCTTCATCAGCAGGTGCCCGCGGATGACGAGTTCGCCAAGCTCTGCGGCGGGCAGCAGTTCGATCCGTTCCACCACCTCAGGGCGGGCAATCTCAATATCGACACCCCAGATCGGGATGCCGATGGTTCCCGGCCGGGGCGGCATGCCTACGTGGTTGAAGGCGGCAACCGGCGATGTTTCGGTCAGGCCGTAACCCTCGTGGATCTCCACGCCGAAGACGTCGCGGAACTTGTCCATCACTGCCAGGGGCAGGGATGCGCCGCCGGAGATGCCGTACCGCAGGGCGGCAGGGCGGTCGGTCAGCGTCTTCGCGGCCTCCAGCAGAGCCACGTACATGGTGGGAACCCCGAGGAAGACGTTGACGTTGTGCCGGGCCAGCAGCTTCAGTGCGTCCTCGCCGTTGAAGCGGGGCATCAGCACGATCGTGGCGCCGGCGCGCAGCCCCGTGTTGAGGACCACCGTCTGCCCGAAGGTGTGGAAGAGCGGCAGTCCGCCGAACAGGACGTCGCCGGGCCGGAAATCCATCACGCTGGTGAGCAGGACGGAGGTCTGCTCCACCAGGGCGAAATGCGTGCCCAGCGCACCCTTCGGTTTGCCGGTGGTGCCCGAGGTGTACAGGATCGTGGCCGTGTCCGAAGGGCGGCAGGGGACATAGGTCCGGATCGGATCGGCGGCAGCGGCTTCCGCCTCAAGCCGGGGAAGCGGGCTTCCCTCCGGCGCGAGCACCGTGAGGACCGCAATCCCGTTGGCCTCGGCACCGGCGGCGCCCTCCGCCAGCAGCGGTGCGGCGCAGACCAGCAGCCGGGCACCACTGTCCCGCAGGACGTACTCGATCTCACGGGCCTTGAGCAGGGCGTGGACGGGGACCACAATGGCGCCCAGCGACAGGATGGCGTAGTACACCCGGGCGAAGTCCGGGACGTTGGGGATCAGGACGGCGACGGCGTCTCCCGGGCCGATGCCCCGTCCGCGCAGCGCTCCGGCGTAGGCCCGGGTCTGGTCCCAGAGGTCCCGGTAGCTGAGTTCGTCCGCGCCGACAACGAGCGCGACGTTGTCCGGAGTCCTGCGGGCGGATTCAGCCAGGATGGCTGCGACGGAAATTGTTGCGTATCCCTCGGCGGAGTTGTTCATGGCCTGCTTTCCGGTGGGAGCTGCTTGGGCTTAGGCGAAGGCGGACGTGCCGGTGATGCCGCGGCCGATGATGAGGGCCTGCATCGTTTCGGTGCCCTCGTAGGTATGGATGGCCTCGATGTCGGCAAGGTGGCGCGCCACGCGGTTTGCCAGCAGGATGCCGTTGCCGCCCAGCAGGTCGCGGGCGTTGGACGCGATGCCCCTGGCGGTCCGGGTGCAGGTGTACTTCGCCAGCGACGCTTGCTCGGGGGTGAGCGACCCGGCCTCGTCCAGCCGCGTCATCTGGACCACCATCAGCTGCATGGTGGCGAGCTCGCTGAGCATCCGGGCCAGCCGTTCCTGCACGATCTGGGAGGCCGCCAGCGGCCGGCCGAACTGGTGCCGCTGCCCGGCGTACTGGACGGCGGTTTCGTAGCAGGCCGTGGCATGTCCGACGGCGGACCAGGCCACCCCGAGCCGGGTCGCCAGCAGGACGCGCGCGGTGTCCTTGAAGGTGCTTGCCCCGGGAAGGACATTCGCGTCGGGGACGAAGACGTTCTCGAGCCGGATATGGGCCTGCCAGATGGCGCGCAGCGCCAGCTTCCCCTCGATCTTCGTTGCCGTGTAGCCGGGGGAGTCCTGCGGCACCAGGAAGCCGTGCACCTGGCCGTCTTCGCCGCGCGCCCACACCACGGTGACGCCGCCCACCGAGCCGTTGCCGATCCATTTCTTCTCACCGTTGAGCAGGAAGCCGCCATCTGTCCGGGTTGCGGTGGATTCCAGGGCCACTGAGTCCGAGCCGTGGGTGGGTTCGGTCAGGGCGAAGGCGGCGTATTCCTTTCCGCCGGCGACAGCAGGCAGCCAGCGGTCCTTCTGGGCCGCGGAGCCGCATTCAGCGATTGATCGGAGGGCCAGGCCGCCCTGGACGGCGATCATGGTGGCCACGGAGCCGTCCCCGCGGCTGATTTCCATGTTCACCAGCCCGGCGGCCATACTGCTCATGGGCGCGAAGCCTGGGACAGGAACGCCGTCGCGCAGCAGGTCCTGCTGGCCGAGCCGCTCCAGCAGGTGGAGGGGATACTCGCCGCGTTCCCAGTAACCGTCGATGACCGGGAGCACCTCTGTTTGGACGAAGCTGCGCGCCCGCTCCCAGTAGGCGCGGTCCTCGTCGCGGAGGTCCGCGAAAACGGAGGCGGGATCAGTGCCCAGCGATTCGGTGACGACGTACTCGGGTTCAACAGTGCCCGCGGGAAAGCCCTCCGGCAAAGCGGCGTCGGCTACTGGCAGGCCGGTCGACGTCATCGTCATGTTTTCGTCC
This sequence comes from Arthrobacter sp. C152, assembly GCF_054890965.1. Taxonomy (NCBI): domain Bacteria; kingdom Bacillati; phylum Actinomycetota; class Actinomycetes; order Micrococcales; family Micrococcaceae; genus Arthrobacter; species Arthrobacter sp. C152. Next base: position 39,917 of record NZ_JBTZSU010000030.1, on the reverse strand, counting down.
TCTGGATCCTTGGCTTAATCCTCGGCTGAAGTCCTGGCACCCAGCCGGGCGGAAGATGTGGCTCGCGCCACATCGATCAAGAATGCACTGAAACTCAGTCACGCGTCAAGAAACTCAGTACCAAGGGCGGGATCCTCCTACGGCAGTGCGTCGCGGACCGCCCGCGCAATGGCTTCCTTGTCAGCGGCACCGGCCAGCACGGTTACGACGACGGTGGGCGGCTGGGCTGCGCGGCCGCGCCCCAGCAGCGCTGGTCGGAACATCCGGGACAGGGCCTGCAGCTCGGAGGACAGGGATGCTGCCGCATCCCTGTCCTCTTCCCGGCCTCTGCGGGAAGCGTCGCCTGCCGCTGCCGGGGCGGTCCGCAGCCACTGGCGGAGGAAGGCGTTGTGCACCGCAACCACCGACGCCGCGAAGGCCACTGCCGTGTGTTCCCGCCCGCCGTCGTCGGGCAGCTTGTCCAGCAGGTGCTGATGGAACGCGCGCTCATACCGGTGGGACGTCACCAGCTCGCGGTCCCGGAGGGCCGGGACCGCCTGCATGAGCCGGTACCTGGCGCGCGAGGTTTCGGGGTTCCGCAGGTGGTGGTTGAACACGAGCAGGGCCGCGTCGGCAACCGCTGCCAACGGGTCCTGGGTGGCGTCCGCGAGCTGGCCGTTCACCTGGCTGAGGATCCGTTCGTGGTCCGCGAAGACAACGTCCTCCTTCGACCCGAACTTCCGGAAGAAGGTGCTGCGGCTCATTCCCGCGGCCTCTGCCAGCTCCTCGACGGACGTGGCGTCGAAACCCTGCGCCGCCAGCAGCCCGATCGCCGCGGCCACGGGGTCGTCGGTATGGCGGCGCGGGGCGTTGGCAATCATGCGCCGAAATGTAGCACAAGCCCCGGGGTCCTCCCTGGGCGTGCCCTGACTGGACGGAGCCGGCCCCGCTGGCCGTCCCCGCCCCCTATGCGCCCCTGCGGGCCCAGCCGGTCAGCTTGTCGGACAGTTGCATGTAGTCCCCGTCAACCTGCTGCAGCCCGGGGTGGCTGTCGAACCACTGCACGATTTCGCGGGCGCCGTCGGCGAAGGGAATCGTCGCGACGTAGGACGGGACCAGCGACTTGATCTTGGTGTTGTCGAAGACCACCGAGTGGGACCGGTCGCCCAGGAGGTTGGAGCCCAGCTCTTCATCGTGGGCGGCGATGGTTTCGGACGCCACGTGCACCAGCTCCGGCTCCGCCACACCGGCGGCCCTCGCGAAGAGCCGGTAGATCTGGTTCCAGGGGAGGTACTCGTCCGAGGTGATGGTGTAGCTCTCGCCCACGGCCTGGGGCCGTCCGAGCAGCCCCACGAACGCCTTGGCGAAGTCGCGGCTGTGCGTGAGGGTCCACAACGAGGTCCCGTCGCCGTGGACCATGACCGGGAGCCCGGCACGTATCCTGTGGATGTCGGTCCAGCCGCCCACCATGGCGATCTTGGTGCGGTCGTAGGTGTGCGACGGCCGCACCACCGTCACCGGAAAATCCTCCTCGCGGTATGCCCGGAACAGCAGTTCCTCGCAGGCGATCTTGTTGCGGGAATACTGCCAGAACGGGTTCTTCAGCGGCGTGGACTCCAGGATGGGCAGCCGGGTGGGCGGCTTCTGGTAGGCGGAGGCGGAGCTGATGAAGACGTACTGCCCTGTCGTGTCCCGGAACAGGTCCATGCCGGCCTGCGCCTGGTCCGGGGTGTAGGAGATGAAGTCTGCGACGGCGTCGAACGTCCTTCCGGCCAGCACCCTGCGGACCGCCGCCGCGTCGCGGATGTCCGCGTGCAGGACCTCCGCGCCCTCCGGTACGGGCCTCGTGGACTGGCCCCGGTTCACGATGGTCAGCCGGTGGCCCAGCGCGACGGCGTGCTCTGCCGCCGCCGCGCTGATGACCCCGGTACCCCCGATGAAGAGGATGTTCCGCGGCGCCACCGTATCGGCGCTCCCGGAATGGGCTACCACGCGTAGTCTTCCGGTGCCGTCCGGTGGCCGGGGAAGATGTCGTCGAGCCGCTTCAGGGCGTCCGCGTCGAGCGTGACATCGAGGGCGCGGATGGCGGCGTCCAGCTGTTCCTGCGTGCGCGGGCCCACGATCGGCGCGGTGACGGCGGGCTGGTGGAGCAGCCACGCCAGGGCAACATCTCCTGGCTCGTGGCCCAGTTCGTCGGCAAAGTCCTCATACTGGCGGATCTGGTCCTGGTGCTTCTTCAGGGTTTCCGCCGCACGGCCCTCGGTGCGGCGCACGCCGTCGCGTTCCTTCTTCAGCACGCCGCCCAGGAGTCCGCCCTGCAGGGGCGACCAGGGGATGAGGCCCAGCCCGTACTGCTGTGCTGCCGGAATGACCTCGAGCTCCACCTGGCGCATGAACAGGTTGTAGATGGACTGCTCGCTGACCAGGCCGGTGTAGTTCCGCCGCCGGGCGGCTTCCTGCGCCTGGGCGATGTGCCAGCCGGCGAAGTTGCTGCTGCCCGAGTAGAGGATCTTGCCCTGCTGGACAGCCACTTCGATGGCCTGCCATATCTCGTCCCACGGGGTGTCCCGGTCGATGTGGTGGAACTGGTAGACGTCGATGTAGTCCGTCTGCAGCCGCTTGAGGCTGGCGTCCAGTGCCCGCCGGATGTTCAGTGCGGAGAGCTTGGATTCGTTGGGCCGGTCCGTCATGGTGCCGTACAGCTTGGTGGCCAGCACCGTGTGTTCGCGGCGCTCGCCGCCCTTGGCGAACCAGCGGCCGATGATTTCCTCGGTCCAGCCGCGGCGTTCGGCGCCGCCGTAGACGTTGGCGGTGTCGAAGAAGTTGATGCCGTTTTCGTGGGCAGAGTCCATGATGCTGTGCGCGTCCGCCTCTTCGGTCTGCGGACCGAAGTTCATGGTGCCCAGGCAAAGGCGGGAGACTTTCAGGCCGGAACGGCCCAGGTGGGTGTACTGCATTGAAGATCCTTCCGGTGGTTGGGCTTGTCGAAACCTACATCTGGGTAAAGGAGGCGACGGCGGGATCGGACCCAATGCGGGCGCCGGATTCCAGTGCGGTGATGGCGGCCAGTTCATCGTCGGACAGTGCCAGGGACGACGCCGCGAAGTTTTCCCTGATCCGGTCCGGGTTCACGGACTTGGGGATGACGATGTTTCCCTGGGCCAGGTGCCAGGCAAGGACCACTTGGGCCGTGGTGGCGTTGTGTGCGTCCGCGATTGAGGTGACGGCGTTTCCGTTGAGGTCGCCGCCCTGGCCCAGCGGGCTGTAGGCCTCCACGGCAATGCCCAGGCCGCGGCACTTGGCGGCCAGGTCCGCCTGCTGGTAGCTGGGGTGCAGTTCGATCTGATTGACGGCGGGGACGGTTTCGGCGGACTCCAGCAGGGTGTCCAGGTGGTCGGACAGGAAGTTGGAGACGCCGATGGCGCGGATCTCCTTGTTGTCGTACAGCCGCTCCATCTCCTTCCAGGCCTGGGTGAACAGCCCCTGCGACGGCACGGGCCAGTGGATGAGGTAGAGATCGATGAAGTCCAGGCCCAGCGCCTTCCGGCTGTTCTGGAACGCCTCCTGGGCCCTGCCCTGTTCGCCGTTCCGGAGCTTGGTGGTGATGAAGATGTCCTCGCGGGCGATGCCGGTGGCCGCCAGTGCCGCCCCGACGCCTGCCTCATTGCGGTAGGCGGCCGCAGTGTCGATGTGGCGGTAGCCGGCCTCGAGGGCGTCCTCCACCGTGCGCTGCGTGTCTTCCGGTGCGACCTGGAAAACGCCGAAGCCAAGCTGGGGAATGGTCACGCCGTTGTTCAATGTCAGCTCTGACATGGGGTGCTCCTTGAAAGGTGGTGCTGGAAAGGTGCCGGATGCTCGACAGGAGAAAGCGGTTTCCGCTGGCTCACTCCTGAGCCTATGCACTTTTCGCGGCCAAGTCAGCAGGCAAGGCTGATCCTGCTTTTCCTAGGACCGCCAGTCCTACCTTCGTTGTAGTGCATGGCCCGCGCGGCAGGCAGAATGGACCCCATGGGTCAAAGCGCCGAATTCGGAAAGTTCCTCAAAGCCATGCGCTCGCGGCTGAGTCCTGACGTTGCGGGAACCGGCCCGGTCACCTCGTCGCGCCGGGTTCCCGGCCTGCGGCGGGAGGAGGTGGCGCGGCTGGCGGGAGTCAGCACCGACTACTACGTCCGGCTGGAGCAGGGCCGGAACATCCACCCGTCCCGGACCGTCCTGGATGCGGTGTCGCGGGCCTTGCGCCTGGACAGCAGCGAACACGCGCACATGCTGGACCTGCTGGAAAACTGTGCCGGTTCGCCCCGCGAGGCCGGCGCTGCAACTGCCCAGGGGGTCCGTCCCGCGCTGCGCCAGCTCCTCGATGCCGTGGGCGATGTCCCGGCCATGGTGCTGGGCAGGCGCAGCGACGTGCTGGCCGGCAACCGGATGGCCTTCCTGCTGTTCACGGACTTCACCGCGCTGCCGGCCGCCGAGCGGAACCTTGTCCGGTGGACCATCCTCGACCCGGCGGCCCGCGGGCTCTTCCGCGACTGGAAAACCGTGGCCGCGGAAGCCACGGGCTCGCTCCGGCTGGACGTGGGGCGCCACCCCAATGATCCGCAGGCGAACCAGCTGGTAGGGGAGCTGGCGGTCCACAGTGAACACTTCCGGCAATGGTGGGCGGGCCACCGGGTGGCCACCCGCTCGGCCGGAACCGTCAGGCTGCACCACCCGGCCGTGGGCGACCTGGAACTGAACTTTGAAAACCTCGTCCTCCCCGAGGACCCCGACCAGACGCTGCGGGTGTATTCCGCGCGGCCGGGGTCGCCGTCGTCGGATGCCCTGGCCCTGCTGGGCAGCCTGGGTGCTGCGCCGGAAACCGCGCCAGACAACGCGCCGCACAGTGCGCCGGAACGCGGCACCACCGCGGCCCTCGACGGCGGCCGCAGGGAGTAGCCGTCGCCGCATCAACAGGCCTTCTGTACATTTGTCCAGAGCAGGTGACCAATTCTGGCCAGCCGCCCATTGGCTGTGGGGCCCTCCCTTCCTAGGCTGGAGAAACAAGCTCACCAAGGATGGTCTCAACGATGAAACGCATCGCCCTGCTGAAGGAGCGCCAGGCGTCCGCCGGCGCCGTGTCCACTGCCACCGGTTCGCACTGCCCGGCGTCCGGCCTGTGGAGTCCGGAACTTGATCCGCATACCGTGCTCTCCTTCTTCGAGGGCCACGTCTTTCCCACGTTCGACGGCGTCCCCACGGTCTGGCGCCGCCGCAGCCCCGGCACGGCGAACTAGGCCCCGCCCACAAACAGAACCGACCCGCAGCCAGCGCCGTTGAAGCGCGTTGGCTGCGGGTCGGTTTTCAGGCTTGGGTTCTGTCCCGGGTCAGTGCTCTTCGAGCCGGAAGCCGATCTTGATGGTCACCTGCCAGTCCGCGATCTTGCCCTCCTCCAGGTGGCCGCGGATTTCCTTCACCTCGAACCAGTCGAGGTTCCGCAGGGTCTGGGATGCCTTGGCAATGCCGTTGCGGACAGCGTCGTCCACGCCCTCGGTGGAGGTGCCGACAATTTCAGAAATGCTGTACGTGTGGTTGGACAACTTCGCTCCTCGTGATCGTCGATGCTCCCGGTTGCGGGCCGTTCCTGAAGCCTAGTAGGACTGCACGAACGTTGGCCAGACCCTTCGGTGCATTGCGCGGCGTCGCGGGGGCACTCCCCGGGAGCGGCTACTTGGCCTCCAGCACCAGGTTCTTCAGGTCGTCCAGGGTCTGCTGCATGTGCAGGTCCATCGCTTCGCGTGACCGGACGGCGTCCCGGGACTCCAGGGCGTCCGCGATGCTCTGGTGGTGCCCGATGGCGTGTTCCTGGATCGCGGGGACAGCTGACGTTTCGGTCCGGCGCTTCTCCAGCACGCGGTGCAGCGGCTCGAACAGGACGGAGACGAAAACGTTGCCGGAGGCCCGCAGGATTACGTCATGGAAAGCCAGGTCCGCCTCCACGAAGGCCGCGACGTCGTTGATGCTGTGGGCAGCCTTCATGGCCGAGACGTAGGCGAACAGGGACTGGATGTCCTCTTCCGAGATCCGTCCGGCGGCCAGTTCGCAGGCGCCGGTCTCGAGCATGCGGCGCAGTTCGATGAGCTGGATGGAGGCATCGGCGTCATTCTTGCCCTCGGATGCGGCGCGCAGGACCGCTTCAAGCGAGGTCCAGCGGCTGAGCGGGTTCACGAACGTGCCCCGGCCCCGCTCCACGCTCAGGATCTGCTGGGCCTGCAGTGTCTTCATCGCTTCGCGGACCGTCATCCGGCTGACCTCATGGCGGGCGCTGAGTTCATGCTCCCCGGGCACCGTGGCCCCCGGCGGAAACTCGCCTTCGATGATGCGGTCCAGCAGCTCGTCGGCCACGATGCCGACCAGCGATTTCCTTGCCATGGTTCCCCCGCTTCCTGCTCCCGGCTTCCGCCCGGCGGATATGTCAGACAAGTCTACTTGCGCGTCTTTATGCTGTGTGCCACACTAACATTCAAATGCAAGATGTCAGACATCTTACAGTTACCTTTACACCAGGATCCGATTCCGGATCGCTACACAACGGAGTGCACTGTGACGCATGAAGCAGACCTTCTGGCCGCCTATCCCGCAGAACTCGAGATCCCGGCCGGGCTCGTGGCCAGCACCCTGGCCGCTTCCAACGCGGAGGTTCCCCGCGTCCTGGTAGTGCTCGACGACGACCCCACCGGAACGCAGTCCGTGGCGGACCTGCCCGTGCTTACCAGGTGGGACGTCGAGGACTTCACCTGGGCCTTTGGCCACATCGCGCAGAGCGCCGCCAAGCCCGCCGTGTACGTGCTCACCAACACCCGCAGCCTTGATCCGGCCGAGGCCGCCGCACGCAACGAGGAAGTGGTCCGCAACGCCCTTGCCGCCGCAGGATCGCCCGATGCCGCCGGTTCCAGTCTTCGACTCGGTTTCGTAAGCCGCAGCGACTCCACGCTCCGCGGCCACTACCCGCTGGAGCCGGACGTCATCGCCGCCACGGTCGCCGAGGCCGCGGGGGAGAAGACCGACGGCGTGGTCCTGGTCCCGGCATTCCCCGACGCCGGCCGGGTCACCATCGGCGGCGTGCACTACATGCGCGGCACCGGGGACGTTGCGGGCACCCTGGTTCCCGTCTCCGAGACCGAGTTCGCCAAGGACGCCACCTTTGGCTTCAGCACCTCCGTCATGGCGGACTACGTCGCAGAAAAGTCGCAGGGCCGGTTCCCCGCAGAGTCCGTCATTGTCCTGGACCTGAACATCATCCGCGCCGGGGCGTCCGCCCAGGCCCCGGCCATCTCCGCCAAGGCCATCGCCGACGCCATTGAGCCGGCCACCGACTCGACCCCCATCGTGGCCGACATCGTCACCGAGAACGACTTCCGCGCACTCGCCTTGGGCCTGGAGGAAGCCGAACGCCGCGGCAAGAAGCTCCTCTACCGCGTTGGCCCGCCGTTCGTCCGCGGCCGCATCGGCCAGGAAGTCCGCACCGCGCTGACCTCCGACGAGGCATACGCAGGCAACACCCCGTCCGAGGCCGGCGGCCTGATCGTGGTGGGTTCGCACGTTGGCCTCACCACCCGGCAGCTGAACGTCCTCACCGCTGAGCACAGCTCCGCAAGCATCATCGAGATCGACGTCGAGAAACTCCTCGCCGACGAAACTGGTGCCGCCGCGCACCTCGACCAGACCGTGGACGCCGTCGTCGAAGCCCTCCGCGGCGGCGACGTCATCGTCCACACCAGCCGCCTGCTCATCAAGACCGACGACCCCGCCGAAAGCCTGCGGATCGCACGCACCGTGTCCGCTGCCGTCGTCGACGTCGTCAACCGCACCCTGAAGACCTTCCCGCCGCGGTTCGTCATCGCCAAGGGCGGCATCACCTCCTCCGACGTCGCCGCCCACGGCCTGGAAATCCGCCACGGCATCGTCCGCGGCCCCATGCTGCCCGGCATCGTCTCCCTCTGGGAGCCCGTGGACGGCCCCGCCAAGGGCATCCCCTACATCGTGTTCGCCGGCAACGTCGGCGACGACGACTCCCTCGCCCAGGTCACCCGCAAGCTCAGCAACATTTTCTAGAAATTCAACGGAGAAACACCATGACCAGCAACTACACCGTCACCGTCCTGGGCCTCGGCGCCATGGGCCTGCCCATGGCCACCCGCCTGGCGTCCAAGCTCACCGTTCACGGCTTCGACATCGCCGAGCCGCGCCTTGAGCTCGCCCGCGAAGCCGGGATCGCCACCTTCGGCAGCGCCCGCGAGGCCGCCAAGGGTGCCGACGCCGTGCTCCTGGCCGTCCGCAACGGCGAGCAGCTCAACGACGTCCTCTTCGGCGAAAACGGCGTGGCGTCCGTCCTCGAGCCCGGCGCCGTCGTCATCCTCGGCAGCACCGTGGGCACCGACGCCATCCCCGCCACGGTCGCCAAGCTGGCTGAATACGGCGTGGACCTCGTGGACGCCCCGCTCTCCGGCGGCCCCAAGCGCGCCGGCGAAGGCGACCTGCTGATCGTCGTCGGCGCGTCCCCCGAAGCCCGCGAAAAGGCAGCGCCCGCCCTGGACCTGCTCGCCTCCACCCTCACCGTGGTGGGCGACAACCCCGGCGACGGCCAGGCCCTGAAGACCGTCAACCAGCTGCTGTGCGGCGTGCACATCGCGGCCGCCGCCGAGGCCCTGGCCCTGGCCGACGCCCTGGGACTGGACCAGGCCAAGACCCTCGCCGCCCTCGAAGCGGGCGCCGCCGGCTCCTTCATGCTCTCCAACCGCGGCCCCCGCATCCTGGAGGCGTACAACGGGGAAGGCGCCGAAGTCCTGTCCCGCCTGGACATCTTCGTCAAGGACATGGGCATCGTGGGCAAGGCCACCCGCGCCGCCGGCCTCGCGGCCCCGGTTGCCGCCGCCGCCGAGCAGCTCTACCTCCTGGGCCAGGCCCAGGGCCTCGCCGCCGCCGACGACTCCGCCGTCATCAAGGTCGTCGCGCCCGCCAAGCGCACCAAGTAAGCCTTCCCCCCAAAAAGGTACGACGACGGCGGTCCCCCCTCCGCCGTCGTCGTACCTCCCATCGTTGCCGGCGCAGTCCCTCCCGCAACGTTGATCCCCACCCCGCCATTCCGTCATGCCGTCCTGCCCCGGGCCCGGCACGTCAAAGGAGACAACCCCCTGTGAACCATCTGATAAGTCCGCTGATCCAGCGGGCGGCCGACGCCCCGGCCATCAAGCCCGCCGTTGAGCTGGGCACCCCGCTGCTGCTCACCATCGCAGCCGTCGGCATCGCCGTCCTGCTGGTGATGATCATCCGCTTCAAGATCCAGGCCTTCGTGGCCCTGCTGACGGTCAGCATCCTGGTGGCCGTTGCCGCCACCATCCCGCTGCAGGACATCTTCACCGTCGTCTCCAGCGGCGTGGGCGGCACCATGGGCAAGGTGGCCATCCTGATCGCCCTCGGCGCCGTGCTCGGCCGGATGATCGAGGTGTCCGGCGGCGTGCAGTCCCTCGCGGACCACTTCACCCGCAAGCTCGGCGCCCGCCGCGTGGCCGTGGCGCTGACCGCTGTTGGCTTCCTCGTGGCCATCCCCGTCTTCTTCGAAGTCGGCATCATCGTGCTGGTGCCTATCGTGTACGCCTTCGCCAAGATCGCCAAGGTGCACCCGGTGAAGTTCGGCCTGCCGATGGCCGGCATCATGCTCGCCATCCACGTGGCTGTCCCGCCGCACCCGGGCATCGTGGCCGGCGCCGGCGTCCTCGGCGCCGACATCGGACTGATCGCCCTGATCTCGCTCCTGATCTGCATCCCGCTGGGCTTCCTGTCCTACTGGGTGGCGTCCATCATGAACCGCAAGGACTACGAACTGCTCCCGGCCGTGAAGGCCCAGGTTGAGGAGTTCGGCTCCGACTCGCTCGTCAAGGTTGGCCACGACGGCCCCGGTGCCGCCGCCATCGCACCCCCGCGCCCGGGACTGATCATCTTCCTCATCGCCGCTCCGATCGTCCAGATCCTCCTGGGCACCGCCGGCACCCTCATCCTCCCCAAGGCCAACCCCTGGTACGGCCTGGCCGCCTTCATCGGCAACCCGTTCCTTGCACTGCTGGTGGCCGTGGCACTGTCCTTCTTCCTGCTGGCGGTCCGCCGCGGCTGGTCGTTCAAGGAAACCGGTGAAATCTTCGAAGGATCCCTCCCGCCCATTGCCTCCATCCTGATGGTGGTTGCCGCCGGCGGCGTGTTCGGCAACGTGCTGCAGGTGTCCGGCATCGGGTCGGCGCTGTCCAAGACCCTGGACACGCTGGGTGTGCCCCTGCTGCTGCTCGGCTTCATCATCTCGCTGGCCCTGCGCGCCGCCCAGGGTTCCGCCACCGTGGCCATCGTGACCACCACCGGCCTGCTCTCCGCTGCCGTCAGCAGCGGCGGTTACACCCCGGCGCAGATCGCGGTGATCGTGATCGCCATCGGCTTCGGCGCCCTGGGACTCTCGCACGTCACGGACGCCGGCTTCTGGGTGGTGGTCCGCTACTACGGCCTCACCGTCCCGGACGGCCTGAAGACCTGGACTGTGCTGACCACCATCCTGGGCGTGGCCGGGTTCCTGCTCACCTCGGTGGCGTGGATCCTGGTGGGAGGCCTGGGCGCCTGATGCGTACCCGATTGGACCACCTGGTCACCGCCGCCCTGCAGCACGGCTCCGCGGTACCCGCCTTCACCTGCTACGACTTCACCACCGCGCTGGCCGTGGTGGGCGCCGCCGAGGAATCCGGCCGGGGAGCCATCCTGCTGGTGGCACCCAGGACAGCCGCCACGGCGAACGGGCTGCGGCTGATCGCGGCCCTGCGCGGCCTCGCCGACGCGGCGGCCGTTCCCGTCGCCGTGCAGCTTGACCACGCCGGCGACCTGAAGGTGATGGCCGACGCCGTCGCGGCGGGGGCGGATTCGGTCCTCGCCGACGGTTCATCCCTTCCTTACGAGGACAATGTTGCGCTGGTCCTGGCGGCACGCGCCCTGCTGGGCCCGGAGGTGGTCCTCGAAGCCGAACTCGGCGGCCTGGCCGGTGACGAGGACCGCGCCTTTGGTGCAGACCAGCCCGCAGGCCAGTCCGGCGTCGACGTGGCAGGTTTGACCGATTCCGCCCAGGTGGAGGATTTCGTCTCCCGCACCGGGGCGCAGCTGCTGGCCGTGGCCGTGGGGAACGTCCACGGCAAGTACAAGGGCGAGCCCCGGCTGCGCTGGGACGTGCTGCAGGATATCGCGGTGCGGACCCACATCCCGCTGGTGCTGCACGGCGCCTCGGGCATCCCCGCCGAAGAACTGGTCAAGGCAGCCGCCATGAACGTGGGCAAGGTGAACTTCAACACCGAACTGCGGACCGGCGTGCTGGCGACCCTCCAGGACCAGCTTGCCGCCCACCGCGCTGACGGCGAGAACCTGCAGGGCCTGCTGGGCCGGTGGAACACCTCGGCAAAGGACTTCGCATCCGCCACGCTGGCCACGCTGGCACGGTAGCGGCACGGCCTGACGGCCGCCACCCGGGAGGCTAGGATCAAGCAATGATCCTGGCCTCCCTTCTTTTTGCCTTCCTGGCCGCCGCGCTCCACGTCTACATCTTCAGCATGGAGTCGATGACCTGGACCAGGCCCACCACATGGAAGCGGTTCGGGGTGGCATCCCAGGCCGACGCCGAGACCACCAGGCCGATGGCCTACAACCAGGGCTTCTACAACCTCTTCCTTGCCATCGGGGCCTTTGCCGGGACCGGACTGGTGGCCTTCGGCGGGCACGGATCGCCGCAGGCCGTGGCCGGCTGGACCCTGATCTTCAGCAGCTGCGGGTCCATGCTCCTGGCCGCCGCCGTCCTGGCTGCTACCGGGCGGAAGTACCTCCGCGCCGCCGCAACCCAGGGCACCCTGCCGCTGCTCGCCGTCGTGCTCGGGCTGGCGGCAGTACTGTCCTGACTGTCCGTCCGGTGCGGACGGGGCGTGGCCGGAGCCGGAGGATCGGGGCGAAAGACCATGGACAGCGCCCTTGGCGGGGGCAGAATAGTGCTGTGGGCAGCAGCAGGTCTCAGTAGGTCCCACCGTGGGCAGCGCCAGCAAGCGGGGGACGGTCAGCGGGCCGGATCCGGGGAACGGACGGGATCCGGCCATCGACCTTGTCCGCTTCGCCTGCCTCGCCCTGGTGGTGGTGGGGCACTCCATGATGGTCAGCCCGGTACTGCACCCGGACGGAACGGTGACCACCGAAAACACGCTCGCCGTGCAGGACTGGTTCGTGCCCGTCATCTGGATCTTCATGGTGATGCCCCTCTTCTTCGTCACCGGCGGCATCACGGGCCTCCAGTCCTGGCGGCGGCTGCGGCAAAGCGGCGGAACCGCGGCCCAGTTCATCCGGGCCAGGCTGCTGCGCATGGTCCTGCCCGCCACCGCCCTGCTCGCCGTCATGGTGCTGGGCCTGGAAATTGCCGCGCTGCTGGGGGTGGACCGCCAGGTCATCCAGCTGATGGCCGCGGGCGCGGCAATGCCGCTGTGGTTCCTGGCCGCCTACCTTGCCGCGCAGCTGAACATCCCGGTCCTGGCCGCGCTGCACGCCCGGGCACCCTGGCTGGCGCTCGGCCTGCTGACGGCCCTGGTGGTGGCCGTGGACTGCCTGCGGGGCGCGCTGCCCGCCCTCGCGAACGCCAACCTGGTGTTTGTGTGGTGCGCCGTGCAGCAGCTGGGCTTCCTGGCCGCCGACGGCCACTTTTCCAGGCTTTCCCGCTCCGGGCTGCTCGGCCTGGCCGTGGCCGCGAACCTCGGCCTCGGCCTCGTCACCGGCCTGGGGCTGTACACGGGCAACATGCTGGTGAACCTCAACCCGCCCAACCTGACACTGCTCCTGCTCGGCGTCTCCCAGCTGGCAGCCATGGAGCTTGCCCGGCCGGCACTGGCCCCGCTGGCGGGTGTGCGCTGGGTGCAGCGGCTGCTGGCGCTGGCGGGCGGCCGGTCGCTGACGGTCTACCTGTGGCACCTGCCGCTGCTGGCGGGGATGTCCGGGCTGCTGCTGCTCACGCCGGTATACAAACCGGCCGCCGGGTCACCGGAATGGTGGTGGTCACGGCCGGTGGTGGTCCTCGCACTGGTCCTCCTGCTGCTGCCGGTGGCCCTTGCGTTCGGCCGCCTGGAGGAACGTCCGGCGGCCCCGCACGCCCGCCGCTGCCGGCCCGCCACAGCGGGGGCCGCTGTCGTGGTGGTTTTCCTCCCGGTGGCGGACGCCGCACTCAGCGGACTCTCGCTGGGGCTGCTCGCTGCCGGGGCACTGTGCTTCACGGTGGCCATCCTGTTGCTGGGCGGCTTCCCGCTCCGCCGCCGGATGCATGGGCCCCGGCCTGCGGCGGACGCGGGCGCGGGAGCGGGGGCATTGCCAGCGGGGTGAAGTAGTGCCAGTGTCAAACCATGACCGAGAACAGCACGTCCACAGAGGATGAGTTCACCGCCAACGTTTCCCTGCGGCGCAACGACGCGCACCACCGCTATGAGCTGCTGGTGGACGGCACGCTCGCCGTCCGGGCCTTCTTCCGCGACCTGCCCGGACACATCGACTTCACGCACACCGAAACAGGCAAGGACTTCGAGGGCCGGGGCCTGGCCCGGGTCCTGGCGCACTTTGCCCTGGACGACGTGGTGGCCACCGGCAAGCGGATCATCCCGCACTGCCCGTTCATGTCCAGCTACCTTCGCAAGCACGAAGGCTACGAACAGTTCGTTGACTGGCCGGAGCGCTGACCCTGGCAGCGCGCTGTCCCGGGGAGCCCTGCCGGCGCGCAGGAGCTAGCTGGCCAGGGCCTGCCCGGTGGCGGCAACTCCGATCCCCGGGTCATCGATCGTAAAGCCACAGGCGCAACGGTAGGTGGTTACGCTTTCGGGCACCGATCCGGCATGGAGCGCAACCACGGACGTCCCGTCGACGTAGACGGGCTGGCGGACCGGCAGTTCGCCGTGGTCCACACGCTCCATGGGGGTGCGGCAATGCATGCGCGAACTCAGGGTGACCAGCAGCCCTGCGTCCACGGGCACGGAGGCGGTCACAAGGCGCTCGGCCATATCGCTGCGCTCCCCAGGCGCTGTCAGCTGGTCTTCGGTTGCGGTGCTCATCATGTTCTTCCCTGGGCTTCCTTCACGGAACCGCCGTCGTCGGCAGCCCCGCCGCGAACTGCTTGCGGAGGTTCATTTGCCCCATAAGCAAAGCATGCTTACTAATGACTTCACAAGTCGGATGTGACGTGGCGCTCGTGCCGTGGCCTTCTCCCTGCGGGGAGCGCGGCCCGCAACGCGGCCACGGAAGCTGTCCAATGACTTTACACGCAACGAAATACATCACAAAAGTTTGACTAAAAGGGTTACCTAAGTAAGGCTTGCCTTGCCTTACACGTTTGCGACCGAAGGAAACCCTGTGCCTGTGATGCCCAGACTCGACACCCTGCCCGTGGATGACCCCCTTTCCCTGGCCGGGCCACCGCCGCAGGAGGACTTCGGGTCGCGGCTGGAACTGGCTCTCGGGGCCAGCAACCACCTCCTCAACGCCAGGAACTCCGCCCGTTACGTGGCGCAGGTGCTGCAGGGCGTCACCGCCGTCGCCACCAAACTGGAACGCACCACCCGCCCGTTCACCGGCGTCGAACCTTCCAGCCTGCAGGCCCGCGTGGGCGCCGTGGACCTGGACGCCCCGCTTCAGGACACGGCCGCGGCGCTGCAGGAACTCGACGACGTCTACCTGCGCGACGCCGTCTATTTCCATGACGCCAAGTACGCCGCACACCTCAACTGCCCCGTGGTGATCCCTGCCCTGGTGGGCGAAGCCGTCCTCTCCGCTGTCAACTCCTCCCTCGACACGTGGGACCAGAGCGCCGGCGCCACGATGATCGAGCGGCGCCTCATCGACTGGACCGCGCAGCGGCTGGACCTGGGAGGGAACGCCGACGGCGTCTTCACCTCGGGCGGCAGCCAGTCCAACCTCCAGGCGCTGCTGATCGCCCGCAACCACGCGGTGGCGGCCCTGCGCAGGGACCCGGCCCGCAGCGGCCACAGGCTGCCGGCGCTGCTGGAGTCCCTGCGGATCTTCACGTCGGCGGACAGCCACTTCAGCATCCGGAAATCGGCCTCAATGCTGGGCCTGGGCTTTGACGCCGTCATCAGCGTCCCCTGCACCCCGGACCACCGGATGGACCCGGCCGCGCTTGCCAAGGCAATGGCGGAAACGCACGAGGCCGGGCTGGTGCCCATGGCGGTGGTGGCCACCGCCGGGACCACGGACTTTGGCGCCGTGGACCCGCTCGCGGAGCCCGCCGCCCTCGCCCACGCCTACGGGGCATGGTTCCATATCGACGCGGCGTACGGCGGTGGCCTGATCGTCTCGGGGCGCTACCGGCACCTCCTGGACGGGACAAGCCTGGCTGACTCGGTCACCGTGGACTTCCACAAGACGTTCTTCCAGCCCGTCAGCTCCAGCGCCCTGCTGGTGCGGGACCGCGCCGCCCTGCAGCACGTCACCTACTATGCGGACTACCTCAACCCGGAAAGTGCGGCGCTCGCGGAGATCCCCAACCAGGTGGACAAGAGCATCCAGACCACCCGCCGCTTCGATGCCCTGAAGCTCTGGCTCACGCTGCGGGTCATGGGCGCCGATGCGATCGGTGCACTGTTCGACGAGGCCATCGACCTTGCGGCGCGCGTTGGTTCGCTCCTCGAAGCCGATGACGATTTCGAGCTGGCCGCACCGCCGCAGCTCAGCACGCTGGTGTTCCGCTACCGGCCGCGCCTCTGCGGCGGGGAGCGCCTCGCAGAAGACGCCGCGGACGCCCTCAACCCCGCCATCCGCGCGGCGGTCTTCGCCTCCGGGGAAGCCGTAGTGGCAGGGACCACGGTGGGTGGACGGCACTACCTGAAGTTCACCCTCCTCAACGCCGAGGCCACCCTCGGGGACATTTCCGGGATCATCACGCTCCTGCGCAGTACCGGCGCCCGGCTCCTTGACGGCGGTGCCGCCGCATGAGTACCCCCTTCAACGGCACTGGCCGCGTCGATGGCAGGTTCCACGACTTCGCGGCGATCGGCGTCGGGCCCTTCAACCTGGGCCTGGCCGCCCTGGCCGGGCCGGTGGACGGCCTGGACGGCGTCTTCCTGGAGCAGCGGGAAACCTTCGAGTGGCATCCCGGCATGATGCTGGAGCCGGCCCACCTGCAGGTTCCGTTCATGGCGGACCTGGTGACCATGGCCGACCCCACGTCGCCGTACTCGTTCCTGAACTTCCTCAAGCAGACCGGCCGGCTCTACCGCTTCTATATCCGGGAGAATTTCTATCCGCTGCGGGCCGAGTACAACCAGTACTGCCAGTGGGTGGCCGGGCAGTTGCCCTCGGTGCGTTTTGGCACAACCGTGCTGGAAACGGCGTACGACGACGGCGTGTACCGGCTTACCGTCTCGGGTCCCGGCGGGATTGAGGTGCTTCAGGCGCGGCGGCTGGTGCTGGGCACCGGCACCAGCCCGTACGTGCCCGACGCCGGCCGGGGCATCCTGGCAGGCGCCGGCGCCGGCCGCGGTGGAGTGGCCCTCCACAACGCCGACTACCTGGCGCGGAAGGCGGAACTGCAGCAGCGGCGCAGCATCACCATCATCGGCAGCGGCCAGAGCGCAGCTGAGATCTACTACGAACTCCTGCAGGAAGCGGACGGCCATGGCTACCGGGTGGACTGGGTGACCCGCTCCGGCCGGTTCTTCCCGCTGGAATACACCAAGCTGACCCTGGAGATGACTTCGCCCGAGTACGTGGACTACTTCCACGGCCTGCCGGAGGCGCAGCGAGACCAGCTCAACAGGACCCAAAAGAACCTGTACAAGGGCATCAACTCCGACCTGGTCGACGCCATCTATGACCTGCTCTACACCAGGAGCCTTGCCGGCGTGGTGGACACCAGGCTGCTGACCCACTCCACGCTGACGGCCGCGGAATGGGACCCGGGAGCCGGAACCCACACCTTGCACCTGCACCACGGGGAGCTGGGCACCTCCTACACGCTGGACAGCGAGGCCGTGGTCTTTGCCACCGGCTACGGCTACCGGGAACCCGGATTCCTGGATGGCATCCAGGACCGGATCTCCCGGGACAGCGCCGGCCGCTTCGCCGTGGACCGGAACTACGGCATTGGTGTGGAACCGGGGGAGATCTTCGTCCAGAACGCGGAACTGCACACCCACGGGTTCGTGACGCCGGACCTGGGCATGGGCGCCTACCGCAACTCCTGCATCCTCCGCGAAATCACCGGCCGCGAGGTCTACCCCGTGGAACGCAGCATCGCCTTCCAGCAGTTCGGGGCACCCGCCGGTGCTTCTGTGGCCGCCGTGGAGGTGCCGGCATGAGGTTCAGCTTCCGCAGCGTTGATCCCGTGGCCGACGCCCCGCTGCTGCACGGCTGGGTCACCCGGCCTTACGCCTCCTTTTGGGGAATGCAGTCCGCCACCGAGGCCGACGTCGTTGACGAGTACGCCAAGATCCACGCGAGCGGCCACCATCACGCCCTCCTGGGGTTCGACGGCGGTGTCCCCGCCTTCCTGGCGGAGGAGTACCTTCCGGCGTCGTCCCCGCTGGCCGCCGTGTACCCGGTCTTGCCCGGGGACCGCGGCATGCACCTGCTGGTGGCCCCGCCGTCGGACGCCCCCGAAGCCGGCTTCACCACAGCCGTGATGGATGCCGTCCTGGCCCGGCTGTTCGCCAAGCCCGGGGTGGACCGGGTCGTGGTGGAGCCGGACATCCGGAACAGCAAAATCCACGCCCTCAACGAACGGCTCGGCTTCCGGCCCGCCGGCCTGGTGGCCCTCCCGGACAAGGACGCGCTGCTGAGCTTCTGCAGCCGCGAAGACTACCGTGCCGCCCGCACCACACTTTCCACGTACACCGACCGCCAGGGAGCCCTGCAGTGACCACCAACCTTTACGCCATCCCAAGCACCGCCGCGCCGGCCGGCCCCGAACCCGGCGCCTCCGCCGCGGTGTCCCACCTGCGCCGCGGCCGCTGGGAGGCGGCCAACCGGCACCTGCTCCGCAAGGCGCTCGCAGAGTTCTCGCACGAACGGATCCTCACCCCGGAGCCCGTCCCTGCCGCGGACGCAGGCAGTTACCGGATCACAAGCCCCGACGGCGCCCATGAGTACCGCTTCATTGCCCGGATCCTGGAACTGGACCACTGGGCCATCGACGCTGCGTCCATCCGGCATGTCCACCACGGCGCCGAGGCAGCCCTGGACGCCATCGAATTCATCACCGTGTTCCACGAAACCCTGGGCATCAGGATGGAGATGCTGCCGGTGTACCTCGAGGAAATCAGCAGCACGCTGGCCAGCCACGCCTTCAAGCAGGAGGCCGGCCGGCCTTCGGCGGCGGAACTCGCGGAAGGAGTGACCGGCGGCGCGGACGTGGCCGCCGACTTCCAGACCATCGAGCGCAGCATGACCGAGGGCCACCCCTGCTTCGTGGCCAACAACGGCCGGCTGGGCTTCGGCATCACCGACTACCACGCCTACGCACCCGAAACCGGCGCGCCGGTGCAGCTGCAATGGATCGCCGTGCACTGTGGCCACGCCGTTTTCACGGCCAGCGGCGGACTGGACTACGCAGCGCATCTTGACGCTGAACTCGGGCCCCTGCTGGGCACCTTCCACGCCGTCCTCACGGGGCAGGGCCTGGACCCGGAGGACTACTTCCTGATGCCGGTGCATCCGTGGCAGTGGGAGAACAAGGTCACCGTTACGTTCGCCGCCGAGATTGCGCTGCAGCGGATCGTCCACCTGGGAACAGGGCCGGAGCATTACCAGGCCCAGCAGTCCATCCGGACGTTCTTCAACACCGGCGCTCCTGCGAAGAACTACGTGAAGACCGCCCTGTCCGTGCTGAACATGGGCTTCATGCGGGGGCTCTCGCCGCACTACATGAAGGCGACGCCGGCCATCAACGACTGGCTGCGGGAGCTGATCGGATCCGACCAGGTGCTGCAGCGGCGCGGGTTCACCATGATCGCCGAGGTGGCCGCCGTCGGATACCGGAACCCCTGTTACGAGGCCGGCTCGGCGGAAGGTTCCCCTTACCGCAAGATGCTCTCCGCCCTGTGGCGGGAAAGTCCGCTGCCGCTGCTGCGGGACGGCCAGCAGCTGGCCACCATGGCCGCACTCCTGCACGTTGACGGAGCGGGCAAGCCGATGGCGTCCGCCCTGGTGGAGCGTTCCGGACTGGCCGCCGCGGACTGGCTCCGCCGGTATTTCGACGCCTACCTCGTTCCTCTTGTGCACTGCCTTTACAGGTATGAGCTCGCGTTCATGCCGCACGGCGAAAACGTCATCCTGGTCCTCGAGGACGGGGTGCCGGTGCGGGCCATCATGAAGGACCTCGCCGAGGAGATCGTGGTGATGGGGGACCGGGTTGAGCTGCCAGGGGAGGTGTCGCGGATCTGGGCAGACATTCCGGAAGGGGACAAGGTGCTGTCGATCTTCACGGACGTCTTCGACTGCATTTTCCGCTTCCTGGCCGCGCTCCTGGACGGGGACGGCACCCTGCCGCAGGAGGAGTTCTGGCGCACCGCCGCAGCCGCCATCAGGGACTACCAGCGCCGGCACCCGGAACTGGCGGACCAGTTCGCCAAGCATGACCTCTTCGCCCCGGACTTTGAGCTGTCCTGCCTGAACCGGCTGCAGCTGCGCAACAACCAGCACATGCTGGACATCTCGGATCCCTCAGGCGGCCTGCAGAAGGCCGGGCGGCTGGCCAATCCGCTCGCGCGGTACCGGGGCATGTAGGGCCGTCAGCTGGCTAGGCTTGCAGCATGACGCCATCCAGTTCACGAACCACCGCACTCGTCACCGGGGCCAGCGCAGGGCTCGGCCACGAATTCGCCAGGCAGCTCGCGGCCCAGGGCCACGACCTGGTCCTCGTGGCGCGCAATGCGTCCCGGCTTGCCGAAACAGCCGCGGACCTGCGCCGGCGCTATGGGATCACGGCTGACGTGCTTCCCGCCGACCTGACGCAGGACGACGACGTTGCCGCCGTCGTCGAACGCCTTGAGGACGCCCGGCGGCCGGTGGGAATCCTGGTGAACAACGCGGGGATCGGCCTGCTGCATAACTTCGAGGACAACCACCCGGAGGAGGAGAAAAAGCACCTCAAGCTCCACACGGAAACGTCCATGGTGCTCACGCACGCGGCGTTGAAGGGCATGCTGGAACGGGAGGAGGGCCGCATCATCAACGTGGCCAGCGTGGCCGCGTTCCTGCCCCGCGGCACCTACTCCGCCGCGAAGGCGTGGCTGGTGAGTTTCAGCCGCTGGGCCAACATGGCCTACCGCCCGCGCGGCATCAGTGTCACGGCCGTGTGCCCCGGGTTCACCCATACCGAATTCCATGACCGGATGGGGATGGACAAGTCGGTGGCGCCGTCCTGGACGTGGCTGCACGCGGAGCGCGTGGTCCGTGAGGGCCTGGCGGAC
This sequence comes from Arthrobacter sp. C152, assembly GCF_054890965.1. NCBI lineage: Bacteria > Bacillati > Actinomycetota > Actinomycetes > Micrococcales > Micrococcaceae > Arthrobacter > Arthrobacter sp. C152. Next base: position 19,443 of record NZ_JBTZSU010000030.1, on the reverse strand, counting down.
AACGCCCGCGGCAAGGCGGTGTCCATCCCGTCCAAGCGTTACAAGGTGGTTGCCGCGGTGGCCAAGGTGGCGCCGGCCAGGCTAATGGCGGGACCGGCGCGGAAGCCGAAATAGGCGCGCAGGACGAAACAGCCGCGCGGGTCCCAGGAGGCCGGCCCACGAGCGTGAACCCGCCCGGCGTACGGCCACTACCACCAGGATGCCTGTCAGCGCACCGACCAGCGTTTCGACCGCCCGCTCCAGGAGCAGGATCTGGGGGGCGGCCGGGAAGGCCAGCTGGGTCATCAGCAGGATGACCGGCGTGAAGGAGACCATGGCCAGGCCGTAGTGCCGGGTCATGAACAGCTCGGTGGTGAACTGGAAGAGGATCACCAGCAGCGCCAGAACCTGGGCGTGGTGCGCAGGCTCCTGCAGGGCGGGGTACAGCCCGGTAAGGGCCCAGGGGGCGGGAAGGAGTACGACGGCGGTCACCACCAGCCCAACGAACGTCCCCACGATGCGGTGGATGCCGCGGCGGACACTGCTGGGAAGGTCGGCGCCGGCGAGCGGCACGGCCGCGGCTGCCATGGCCCAGTGCGGGTGGCCGCTGCCGCTGAGGACCCCCACGCTTCCGGCGGCACCCACGGCCAGGACATACCTGGCGGCGTGGATCAGCAGTTCGCGGCGGTGCGCCGCCGAACGCGGCGGCACCGTCCTTGCCGCGCCCGGCTGCCACCGCCTGCTGCGAAGCCAGCCACTGAAGCCCACCAGGATCGAGAACACCGATGATCCCACCGCGAGGAGCATTGCCATGTACCAGGGAACGGCCAGGGGAACGGAGGCGCAGGCGCCCAGGGCGAGGATTCCGAAAAACGGCCCGTTGGGTCGCAGCCGGACCCGGTCCGAATAGACCGAACCCACTCCTGCCAGGATGGCCTCCACTGCCACCAGCCACCACGAATGGAGGTGGTACAGGGACAACGCCGTGCCCACGGCCACGCCGCTGAGCAGGACCAGGGCTCCCTGTCCCTGGTGGCGGAGGCGCAGCTGGTGCGGCTCGGAGCGGCCGTACATTCCGGTCAGGGCACCGAAGACGGCGTAGATGATGAGGTCGGTCCGGCCCGCGGCCATCAGGAGAAGGGACGGTACGGCAACGCTGATGGCCACCCGCAGCGCGGCGAGGTGGTCGTTGTTGGCCGGTTCCATGCGGTGGAGTGCGCGCACCTGCTCCGCCACGCGCTTCATGTGCCGATCCGTCCCGTCTTGTATCGCTGCCGTCTTCCCGTTGCCGCTGCCGGCTGTCCGCTGTGTTTTTGGGAAGGGATGCTTTTGGAAATTATCACCGGGCGCCGGGCCGCGTCATATTCCCTGCCGGCCGGCGGACACATAAGGACATCCAGTCAGCGCAAAGGCCCGCCCGGCGTGCTTCCTTGCAAGGAAGCGCGCCGGACGGGCCTTGTGAGCGTGGGCTACAAGATGCCCGGACCGAAAGGCTATGCGCCCGCCGGAACCCCGTCGCGGTGTTCCTGCGGATCCGTGCCGTGGTGGGTGTCGAACGGCAGTTCGTCCAGGTTGATCAGCGGGTTCTCGTCCTGGGTGGCCACCAGTTCCTTTGCCTCTGCCGGGGAGTCAACGCTCGGCATGGATCCGGGGAGGGGGCGGTTGGCCGATTCCTTCAGGAAGTAGATGGCAATGGCGCCCACCAGGGAGGTTGCCATCAGGTAGTAGGCAGGCATCATGTCATTGCCGGTGGCGCTGATGAGCGCGGCGACGATGAAGGGTGTGGTGCCGCCGAAGATGGCCACGGCGAAGTTGTAGGCGATGCCCATGGCTCCGTAGCGGCTGGACGTGGGGAACTGGGCCGGCAGGGCCGAAGCCAGGTTGGCCACGTAGAACGTCACGGGGAAGGCAACCAGGGCCAGTCCGGCAAGGGTGGACCAGATCTGTCCGATGCCGATCAGCAGGAAGGCCGGGATGGCCAGGACAATGGTGCTCACGGCACCGATCCAGAGCACCGGCCGGCGGCCGATCCGGTCGGAGAGCTTGCCCGTCAGCGGGATGCAGAGGCTCATGACCACCAGCACGGGAATGGTCAGCAGCGTGCCGTGCACCTCGTCGTAGCCCTTGGACTCGGTGAGGTACGTGGGCATGTAGGACGTGAGCGCATAGCCGGCGGTGTTGGCAGCGGCCACCACGACCATGGCGGTGATGATGGGCCGCCAGTAGGCCTTGACGATCCCGACGGGTCCCTTGGCCGCTTCGGTCTCGCCCGCGGAGGCGTTCCTGGCGTGCTCTTCCTGGGCATCAAGGGTGGCCTGGAACTGCGGCGATTCCTCGATCTTGCTCCGGAAGTAGACGGCGATGAGGCCGAGCGGACCGGCCACGAGGAACGGGATGCGCCAGCCCCAGTCCTCCATGGTGTCCTGGCCCAGCGTCAGCTGGAGGACCGAAACCAGGGCGGCACCGATGGCGAAGCCCAGGTAGCTGCCAAGGTCCAGGAAGCTGGCGAAGAAGCCGCGGCGCTTGTCGGCGGCGTACTCACTGACAAACGTGGTGGCGCCGGCGTACTCACCGCCGGTGGAGAAGCCCTGGACAACCTTCAGGAGCACCAGCAGCGCTGCCGCCCACAACCCGATCTGGGCGTAGCCGGGCAGGACGCCGACGAGGAACGTGCTGGCCGCCATGATCATCAGCGTGGTGGCCAGGATCTTCTGGCGTCCCATCTTGTCGCCAAGCCAGCCAAAGATCACGCCGCCCAGCGGACGGGCGATGAAGGTTGCGGCGAAGGTTCCCAGCAGGAACAGTGTCTGCGTGGTGGGGTCGGACTCGGGGAGGAACACCGGGCCCATGGTGGTGATGAGGTAGCCGAACACGCCTACGTCGTACCATTCCATGGTGTTGCCGACGATGGTTCCGCCGAGGGCCTTCTTGAGCATCGGCTGGTCAACCACGTTGACGTCGGATTCCTTGAGGCGGCGGCGTGGCAGCAGCCGTGGCTTCTTGGCCGCCGCGGAGGCTGCAGGGTTGGTTCCGCTGGCGTTCCTGGCGCCTGCTGAAGAGTCGGTCATGCTTCGGTCTGTGGGCATTTGGGCTTCTCCTGTGGAGGTCATTTGCTTGCGACTTGTAGCTGCCCCGCTCCGGGCAGGCCTTCAATTTTACGCGATTCCTATGGCGCTCCGGCAGTTTGATGGCGTAGAGTGCGCCCTTTTGGGGCCATTCAGGGGTTGCTTCGGCTACCGTTTGTCCCGGCTTTTGCCGCGGTATCACTGGGAAGCAGGCTGATCAACGGCTTCGTTACCAAAAATTTTCCTGTGGCCGCCCTTTTCGGGCCCGATATCCGGCCGCCGCAGCCCGGAAAGTGATCGGAGCCACTCATTTTGCGGGGGTTCACAGGAGCGCGCAGCGTGCCTATCGTGGAGCGATGGAAACACTTCTTTTCGGGCAGTAGTACGCGCCCGCCCGGCGCTTGAGTCAGCGTTTCGTTTCAGCGAAGAACGAAGGGAAGAAGGAGAAATGGGCGAAGAGAATAACCAGCAAAGGATCAGGCCGGAACTCGCGGACCACCTCGCAGCAGCGATGAACGCATCCGCTGCCCCGGGCCCCGCAGCCACCGGCGCCGTACCTGTGGCGCAGCAAAGCGCGTGGCCGGACGGCGGCGGGAAGCGGCGGCACCCCAAGGAACAGTCCGCCGGCCACGGCCGGATGGGGCATGAGGCTGCGGTGACGGCCGTGCACCGTACCGGCCGCCCGCAGATGCCGCACTCCTCATAGGCGGCACCGAAACCGAAGTCGACACGCAAACTACCTGGCGCCCCCGAAATTTCGGGGGCGCCAGGTAGTTTCCGCGTCATGGGGTAACCGGAGCGTCGAAAACCGCACTTTCAGCCTTCCCGCACCACCTCGGACGGGTCCTTGTCGAGCCGCCAGCCACGCCAGCGGGGGTGCCGCAGCCGGCCGGGGCCGGTCCACTCGCCGTATGTCACCTCGCCCACCAGATCCGGGGACACCCAGTGCGCGTCGGCGGCGTCCGGGCGGGGCACATCGTGGAACGGTGAGGTCTTCCGGCCCAGGCGCTCCATGGTTTGCCGGAGTTCGGTGAGTTCGCGGGTGCTGAATCCGCTTCCCACCCGGCCCACGTACTGCAGCTTGTCGCCGTCCGGGATGCCCACCAGCAGCGAGCCCACCGTATCCTGGCGGCCCCCCTTTCCCGGCCGCCAGCCGCCCACCACCACTTCCTGGGTCTGCTCCGTCTTGAGCTTGATCCAAGTGCGCGTCCGCTGGCCGCTGACGTAGCGGCTGTCCGTCCGCTTGGCCATCACGCCCTCAAGCCCCAGTTCCTGGGCGCTGTCGAGGAGGTGCCGGACGGGCTCATCGAGCACGGGGGAGAGCTCCGCGGGGCAGCCGCCCGGTTCGAAGAACTCCTCCAGCCGCTCCCGCCGCTTGCCCAGCGGCAGCCGCCGGAGATCCTTTCCGCCGCTGAACAGGAGGTCGAAGAGCATCAGCTGGACCGGGATGGCCACCCGTGCCTTTGCGACGTCGGCGGCGCGGGTGAGCTTCATCCGCCCCTGCAGCAGCCCAAAGTCGGGCCTGCCGCCGGGCCCGACGGCGATGATCTCACCATCGGCCACAAAGGGCTGCTCCGGCCAGCAGGCGGGGTCGGTGAGCTCGGGGTAGGTGCCGGTGACGTCGTTGCCGTTGCGGCTGAAGATCCGGATCCTTCCGCCGTCCCCCACCACGATGGCCCGGACACCGTCCCATTTAAGTTCGTACTGCCAGGTGCTGCCCTGCAAATCGGCGGTGCCTCCCGCTGTGGCCATCATGGGGCGGAATTCCAGCGGATCCACAGAAGTTCCCGCGGCTGACGCGTCCGGTTCCCCACGGGCCGGTTCCCCACGGGCCGGTTCCCCGGCGCCGCCGCCAAGCTCCTGCGCCGCCGGTGCCGGCCGCCGTCGTCCGCCCTGTGGCTCCTTGTCCATCAGGTGGATCAGCCACTGGCTTTCGGCGTCCTTGCCCTGCCCGCGGCCCGTGCGGATCAGGGCCACTTTCGTGACGCCGCCCAGCCCGCCGCCCTCCGAGCCGGTAAGGGTGACGATGACCTCCTTGCCGTTGATCCACTTGTGCAGCTCGTAGGTGCCGGTGTCCCAGATGGTCATTTCCCCGGCCCCGTACTGTCCCTTGGGAATGGTTCCGTGGAAGGTGAGGTAGTCCATGGGATGGTCCTCGGTCTGGACGGCGAGGTGGTTCTTGTCGCCGGATTCCGGGACACCCTTCGGCAGCGCCCACGACACCAGGACCCCCTCATGCTCCAGCCGCAGGTCCCAGTGCAGCCGGGAGGCGTGGTGTTCCTGGATGACAAAGCTGTTCCCGCCGGCGGGGATTCCGGCGAAAGGCTCCGGCGTTTCCCCGGGATCACGCATGGAGCGGTACTTGCCGAGCCGGGGGTCGTCGTCGCCGTTCCTATTTCCTTGGTGCGAGGCATCTGCAGCGTGGACGACGGCGGCAAACGGGTCCCTGCCGTCCCGCACCCGCCGCAACACCTCCTGGTAGTCCAGGTGCTTGAGCCGCGGCGAGCCGATCTCCCGCCAGGTGCGGGGCGCTGCGACCATGGGCGTCGGCCGGCCACGCAGGGAATAGGGGACGACCGTGGTTTTGGCCGCGTTGTTCTGGCTCCAGTCCACCAGCACCTTGCCGGTGCGCAGGGACTTTTTCATGTCGCTGACGGCAAGGTCGGGGTGGTCGGCTTCGAGGGCGCGCGCCAGCTCCCGTGCGAACGCGGAGATCTGGTCCGAGGTCTGGGTTCCGTCCAGTGCGGCGTAGAGGTGGATGCCCTTGCTGCCACTGGTAACCGGGACCGGGTCAAGGCCCACGTCCTGCAGGATGGCCCGTGCCAGGAGGGCCACCTCGCGGCATTCGGCCAGGCCAGCGCCCTCGCCCGGGTCCAGGTCCAGCACCAGCCGGTCCGGGTTCAGCTGGTTGCCGTGGGAGTCCACCCGCCACTGGGGGACGTGGACTTCCAGGGAATTGATCTGGCCGAACCAGGTCAACGTGGCGGCATCGTTGACCATGGGGTAGTAGATGGTCCGGTCCTTGTGGGTGATGCCCACGCGCGGCAGCCAGCCGGGAGCCGAGTCCTCAAGGTCCTTCTGGAAGAAGACATCGCCGGGCTTGTCCGCCGTGCCCACGCCGTTGACCCACCGCTTCCGCGTGGCCGGCCGGTTGGCCGCTGCCGGGATCAGCACGTGGGCCACGGCGGCGTAGTAGGCCAGCACGTCGGCCTTGGTGGTGCCCGTTTCCGGGTAGATGATTTTGTCCAGGTTGGTGAGGGTCAGTTCCCGCCCCGCAACCCGCACGCGTTCCCTAGCCCCGGCCATGGGGCTTCACCTCCGGCCCGGCGTGCTGTTGACTGTAGTAATGAGAGCCATCTGGAAGGGTGCCATCGCGTTTGGGCTGGTCAACGTGCCCGTGAAGGTCTACAGCGCCACTGAGGATCATGACATCAGTCTGCACCAGGTTCACAACGCTGACGGCGGCAGGATCCGGTACCAGCGCCGCTGCGAGGTCTGCGGCGAGGTGATCGACTACTCGGACATCGAGAAGGCGTTCGAGGAAGACGGCAGGACGGTGGTCCTCACCAAGGATGAGCTCAAGGCCATTCCAGCCGAAAACAGCCATGAGATCGAAGTGGTGCAGTTCGTCCCATCGGAGCAGCTCGAACCCATGATGTTTGAGAAGAGCTACTACCTGGAGCCCGACTCCAAGTCACCCAAGGCCTATGTGCTGCTGCGCCGGGCGCTGGAAGACACGGACCGGGTTGCCGTTGTCCAGTTTGCGCTGCGCGAGAAGACCCGGCTGGGGGCGCTCCGGATCAAGGACGACGTCCTGGTACTGCAGTCGCTGCTGTGGCCGGACGAGGTGCGTGAAGCGAATTTCCCGTCCCTGGACACGTCGATCAAGATCTCCGCCCAGGAACGGGACATGTCCGCGGCGCTGGTGGAGTCCATGGCGGCGGACTTCGACCCCACTGCCTTTACCGACGAGTACCAGGTGCAGCTCCGCCAGCTCGTCGAGGCCAAGCTGGAGCAGGGCGAGTCCCTGGATACCGAGGAGACCTTCGGCGTGGAAGCCGGGCAGGGCGGCAAGGGCGAAGTGATCGACCTGATGGAGGCCCTGAAACGCAGCCTGGACCGGAAGCGCGGCGGCGGGGAGGCCGCGTCCGGGGAGGCTTCCGAAGCGGATACCGGCGACGAGGAGGAAGCACCCGCCAAACCGGCCCGGAAGTCCGGCGGCACCAGGGCGGGAGCCTCGAAGACCGCAGCCTCGAATACGGGAACTGGGACGTCGGAGGAGGCCAAACCTGCCGCCAGCAGGGCGTCCGCGAAAGCCACCTCCACTGCTTCCAAATCCACTGCTTCGAAATCCACGGCGTCGAAATCTGCCGCAGCGAAATCGTCCACCACCAAGACAAGCGACACCAAGACCGGTGAAAAGCCGGCAGCCAAGACCACCCGGGCACGCAAGCCCGCCTGAACCAAACCCCTCGAAGGCTGCTGGTCCCCGGGCTGCCTCCTACGGCAACTCCCTTTACAGCCGGAGTGGGCGCGTCCACAATGGGTCGCATCGCAGCCTCCGCTGTGCCAACAGCGTGCTGACACTCAGGAAAACCGACAGGTAAAGGGGCGCGGGCATGGACGACCAGACCGACACCGTGGAGGCGGACCGGGAGCTCAAGAAGAAGCACCGGGCCATGTGGGCATCAGGGGACTACCCGGCCTTGGCGGACGAGATGCTCCTGGAACTGGGGGCGGTACTCGTTGAGGCCTCCGGCATCAAGCCGCGCCAGCGCGTCCTGGATGTGGGCGCAGGGACAGGCAACGCCGCCATCCCGGCAGCCATGATGGGTGCCTCAGTAGTGGCCAGCGACCTCACCCCGGAACTCTTCGAAGCGGGGCGGCGCGAGGCCGCCAACCGGGGCGTCAGCCTGGAGTGGCAGGAAGGCGACGCCGAGGCCCTGCCGTTCGGCGACGGCGAGTTCGACGCGGTGATGTCCTGCATCGGCGTGATGTTCGCCCCGCACCATCAAAAGGCGGCGGATGAGCTGGTCCGGGTGTGCAAGCCGGGAGGCAGCATCGGCTTGCTGTGCTGGACGCCGGAAGGCTTTATCGGGCAGATGTTCACCGTGATGAAGCCCTTTGCACCGCCGCCCCCGCCCGGGGCCCAGCCTGCGCCGCAATGGGGGAGCGAGGAGCATATCCGCGAACTGCTGGGCAGCCGGATCACCGACGTCCACACCCGCAAACAGAACCTGGCGGTGCGCAGCTTCCACCATCCGGCTGATTTTGTCCGGTATTTCAAGTCCCACTACGGCCCCATGATCTCCGTCTACAAGTCCCTCGGCGACGACCAGGAGAAGGTCTCGGCCCTGGACAAAGCCTTGACCGACCTCGCCGACTCCTTCGGCGACGCCCACGGGGACACCCCGTTCCAGATGGAATGGGAGTACCTGCTCTTCACCGCACGGAAGGCGTGACCATGCCCGAAGACCATGTGGCAACCTCCACTGCCACCATCGAAGCCCCGCCCGCCCGCGTCTGGGACGTGATCACGGACCCTGCGGCCGTCAGGGAGTTCATGTTCGGTGCCGAGGTGCAGACCGACTGGAAAGTGGGCAGCCCCATCACATGGCAGGGCGAGTGGGAAGGCAAGCCGTTCCAGGACAAGGGCGAAATCAAGGCCATCGAGCCGGGCCGGAGGCTGGTCTACACCCACTTCAGCCCCATGTCCGGCCAGGAGGACAAGCCGGAGAATTACCACACGCTTGAGTGGACGCTTGAGGACCAGGACGGCGGCACCCGGCTGACGCTGGCCCAGGACAACAACCCCACGGCGGAGGCCGCGGAGCACTCCAAAGGCATGTGGGACAAGCTGGTGGCCGACGTCAAGGCGATCGCCGAACGCCGCTGACCGCCCGCTACCGAACCGCGCCGGTGGGGCGCGCCAGTGGTGGGGCGCCGCTTAAGCCAAGCGGCCGCCGTCGGGCCCTCCCTTGGGGAAGGCGCCCGACGGCGGCCAGCTGGATGGGGCGCTAACGCCCCGTTGCTGCTACTCGGCGTCGTGGTCCGTTTCCAGGATCTGCACGAGGCGTTCCAGTGCGTCGTCCGCACCCGCACCTTCGGCGCGCAGGACCACCACGTCGCCGTGCTCGGCGCCCAGGCTCATGAGGGACAGGATGCTGGCGGCATCCATCGCCTCGTCGGCCGGCTCGCCTTCACGGGCGATGGTAATGTCCAGGTCGAACTCGCCTGCAGCCTCGGCGAAGATGGCGGCGGGGCGTGCGTGCAGGCCCACGCGGCTGGCGACGGTTGCGGTGCGTTCTGGCATTTTTGCTCCTTTGTCGTTCGGCGTGCTGACGGTTCAGCGCCGGAAGGTGTGTGGGTGGACCGGCTCAGACGGTTACGGGAACCGGTTCAACCGTATCAACGGTCTTCTTGACTGCCCAGCGCTTGAGGGCAATCACGGAGAGGGCGGTGACCACCGTACCAACCGCGATCGAGACGACGAACATGATGAAGTTGTCGATGGCGAAGAAGACGAAGATGCCGCCGTGCGGTGCCTTCGACCCGACGCCGGCCGCCATCGAGATGGCTCCGGTGACGGCGCCGCCCAGCATGCTCGCGGGGATGACGCGCAGCGGGTCGGCAGCTGCGAACGGGATGGCGCCCTCGGAGATGAAGGAGGCGCCCAGCAGCCAGGCCGCCTTGCCGTTTTCCTGCTCGGCGAGGCTGAACAGCTTCCGGTTCAGGACGGTCGAGGCCAGTGCCATGGCCAGCGGGGGAACCATGCCGGAGGCCATGACGGCCGCCATGATCTGCCACGGTGCCTGGTTGTCCATCGACGCGGCGCCCAGGCCGGCGACGGCGAAGGAGTAGGCAACCTTGTTGACCGGACCGCCGAGGTCGAAGCACATCATCAGGCCCAGGATCACGCCGAGGGCGATGGCGCCTGCGCCGGTGAGCCCGGACAGCCAACCGTTCAGGCCCTTGGTGATGGCGACGATCGGACCGCCCAGGATCAGGAACATCAGGCCGGACGCCACCAGCGAAGCGAGCAGCGGAATGATGACGACGGGCATCAGGCCGCGCAGCCAGCGGGCTACCTGCAGGCGGCCCACCACGTGGGCGATGTAGCCGGCGAGCAGGCCGCCGACGATGCCGCCGAGGAAGCCTGCACCCATGAACCCTGCCACCGCGCCGGCGACGAAGCCGGGGGCGATGCCGGGACGGTCGGCGATCGCGTAGGCGATGTAGCCGGCCAGCGCCGGGACGAGGAAGCCCAGCGACAGTGCACCGATCTTGAACAGCACGGCGCCGAGGTAGGCGCCCAGCGGGCCCCAGGCGTTGTCGGGGAATTCGGTGGGCAGGTTGAAGAGGCTGTTCTGCACCACGATCGTGTCCGCGAACTTGGTGATCAGGTAGCCGCCCATGAGGAAGCCGAGCGCGATCAGCAGGCCACCGCCTGCCACGAACGGAATCATGTAGCTGACACCGGTGAGCAGTGCCTTCTTCAGCTTCTGCCCGATGTGCTCGCCCTTTTCCTCGGCCTCATGCTCGGCCTGCTCCTCGGCACCGAAGTGCGGGACGCGGCGGGCGTTGGGGTTGTCGGCGGCGGCGAGGGCTTCCTGGACCATCTTGTCCGGTTCGTCGATGCCGCGTTTGACGGGAGCGCTGACCAACGGCTTGCCGGCGAAGCGTTCCTTGCCGCGCACGTCAACGTCGACGGCAAAGATCACGGCGTCGGCGGCGGCGATGACAGCGGGGTCCAATGCCTTGGCGCCGGACGAGCCCTGGGTTTCCACCTGCAGGTCGACGCCGACTTCCTTGGCTGCTGCCACCAGTGAGTCGGCGGCCATGTAGGTGTGGGCGATGCCGGTGGGGCACGCGGTCACGGCCACGAGGCGCTTGGGGCCGCGGGCACCGGAACCTGCCGTAGCCTCGCCGGCCGCCGCGGCGGCAGCGGAAGAGCCCGCACCAACGGTGGCGCCGACCGGCACCGCGTCAGCCGGGGCGGTTGCGGCGTGTGCGGCCGGCTTGTCCGCCAGGGCGCCCTCGACGAGTTCGACGATCTCAGCCTCGGAGGACGCGTTCCGCAGGGCGGCGGTGAAGTCCTTCTTGATCAGGGAACGGGCCAGCTTGGAGAGCAGCTTCAGGTGCTCCTGGTCCGCGCCGTCGGGAGCGGCGATGAAGAACACCAGGTCCGCGGGACCGTCCTTGGCGCCGAAGTCGACCTTCGGGTCCAGGCGTGCCATGGCCAGCGTAGGGACGGTGACGGCGGCGGAGCGGCAGTGCGGGATGGCAATGCCGCCGGGAATGCCCGTGGCGGTCTTCTGCTCGCGGGCGAAGGCGTCAGCGAAGAGGCCCTCGACTTCCGACGCGCGTCCGGTGGCAGCTACCCTGCTTGCCAGATGCCGGATCACCGTCTCGGGCGCGTTGCCCAGGTTCTGGTCGAGCTCGACCAGTTCCGTGGTGATGAGCTGAGTCACTGTCAATCCTTTCGAAGGGCCGTGATGGTTACGGCATCCGGGGTTGTTTGGTGTACTGCCGGAACAGTGGAACCCGGCAGCGAGGCAGCGGCGGCACCGTGGGCCACCGCCTGACGAAGGCAGTCGGCCGGGGCGGCGCCCTGACCGTGGGCGAGCAGGTAGCCGGCCAGCGCGGAGTCGCCCGCGCCGACGGTACTGACCGCGGTGACCGGCGGATGCGTGGCCAGCCACGCGCCGTCGGCTGTTACGAGGACAGCTCCCTTGGATCCGAGAGTTGCCAGTACAGCACCCACGCCGGAACGGACGACGGCGGCTGCGGCTGCGGCGGCAGCCGCCGGGTCCGCTTCCAGTTCGTCACCGGTGGCCGGGGCAAAACCGGCGGCTTCGGCCAGTTCCGCCAGTTCTTCGGCGTTGGGCTTGAGGAGGTCTGGCATGCCCTCCGGGCCGCCGGTGAGGGCGGCGGCCAGGGGACGTCCGGACGAGTCGACGGCGATGCGCGGGGCGGCGCCGTCGGCGGAGGAACGCAGGCGGCGGGCCGCCGTCGCGTAGAAGTCTGCGGGGAACCCGGGCGGCAGCGAGCCGGCCAGGACCACCCAGCTGGCGCCCCGCGAGCTCTCGACGAGCAGCTTGATGAGGGCTTCCTGCTGGTTCTCATCCAGCACCGGTCCCGGCTCGTTGATCTTGGTGGTCACGCCGCCGGGCTCGGTGAGGGCCACGTTGGTGCGCAGCGGTTCGTCGATGGGAAGGGAAACGAAAGGCACGGCGTGCTCGCGCAGCCCGGCCAGCACGGGATCGCTGTCCGCCCCGGGGAGGACGGCCAGGGATTGAAGGCCGGATGCCACCAGGGCGCGGGAGACGTTGACGCCCTTTCCGCCGGATTCCTGGCTGACGGAGACGGCGCGCTGTACTTCGCCGCGGGCCAGGGGGCCCGGCAGGGCGACGGTGCGGTCCAGGCTGGGGTTGGCCGTAAACGTGACGATCATGCGATCACCACGTCCACGCCGGCCTCTGCCAGTGCTGCTGCGAGTTCAGGTCCGGGTTCGCTGTCTGTAATCAAGGTGTCCAGATCTTTCAGGGAGGCGAACTGGACCAGGGTTTCCGTGTCCAGCTTGGAGGAGTCGGCCAGCACCACAATCCGGCGTGCCGACTGGACGAAAGCTGCCTTGACGGCGGCTTCCTCGGGATCGGGAGTGCTGACGCCAAAAGTGGCGTGGATGCCGTTGGTGCCGATGAAGGCGATGTCGGGACGGAGTTTCGCGGCGGCGTCGACGGTTGCCTGGCCCACCGCCACCTGGGTGATGCCGCGTACCCGTCCGCCCAGGATCTGCAGCGCGATTCCGGGAACGGTGGAGAGTTTGCTGGCGATGGGTACGGCGTGGGTGATCACGACCAGTTCCGGCCGGGTTCCGTTGCTGTCTGCAGGCTCCGGGGCGTTCTGCCTGGCGAGCATGTCGGCCAGGACTTCGGTGGTGGTGCCGCCGTCCACCAGGACGCTTGCAGGTGCGTTGCGGGGGATGAGGGCCAGCGCGGCTTCGGCGATCCGGATCTTCTGGTCCGGGCGCTGGATGGCACGCTCGGTGACGCTTTCCTCGGTGGTGCTGAAGCGGTCGGCCGCGACGGCGCCACCGTGGACGCGGCGCACGGTCCCAGCGCTTTCCAGGGCTGCCAGGTCCCGGCGGACAGTTTCGGTGGTGATCCGGAAGCGCTCAGCCAGCAGGGTCACGCTGACCCGGCCGCTGCCGGCGACAAGCTCGGCAATCTGTTGCTGGCGCTCCTCGGCGAACACGTACCCTCCGTTGCGTAGCTGCCGTAGTGACATGGATCACTCTGATGTTGAGTTACTTGACTTTATCTTTGCTTCTGTGGGTTTGTCAATGGAAACCAACATGAAACAAAATCCGGTACGCGGGAGGAGAGTTTTGGCGCGAAAAAGCCGGGCTGGAACTGGTCCCAGCCCGGCTGTTGGGGATCATCGGCGTGTGGCGCCCCGCCTCCGCACCGCCCTGCTAGATGCCATCGCGGGTCTCGTGGCGGGTGATCCGCTCGCCGGTATTGGGATCGATGGCGGAACGGGATTCGCTGACCCGGCGCCGGCTGGGGGAGGCGAGGATGAGCGAGGCGATAAGCCCAATCACGCCGACGGCCATCAGGATGTAGCCCACGAGCTGCTGGTCCACGAAGGGGATCAGGCCCGGAGCCACCGCCCAGGCGAGGATGGCGCCGAGGGCGATAAGGAAGATTGACGAGCCGATTCTCATGACTTGCTCCTTACGGCCGCATGCTGTGCGGCGCTGGGTGGGTGTTACGGATTGATGGTGCGTACACTGCCACTGCTAAGCCTGCTGTCTTTCAAGCGTCACGCTACCGCCCGGTATCGGCGGATTCAATGACCGTGGCTGGACCGTTATCCCTCGCTAGGCTGATCCGGTGGAAACAGTTGTTTGGTCCAGGCCCGAAGACCAGCGCGCCGGCACGCCCTTGCTGGTGATGATGCATGGCTACGGCACTGACGAGTCGAGGATGGTCCGGCTCTTTGACTACCTGCCGCCAGAGTTCACGTTTGCTGCCCTGAGGGCTCCCATGCCCATTGGCGACCACTGGGGCTGGTTCCTGCTGGACTACTTCCTGGCCAACGACTTCGCCGACGTCATCAGCGCCGCGAACGCCGTGCAGGGGTGGATCAACTCCGTCAGGGACCAGCACAGCAGCGTCACCCTGATGGGATACTCGCAGGGCATGGCCATGGCCAGCACCCTCCTGCGGCTGCACCCGGACCAGTACCGGGCGGTCGTCGGGCTGTCCGGCTTCGTGCTCAACAACGAACTGCTCACCATGACGGACTCCTTCGACGAGAGGCCGCCGTTCTTCTGGGGCCGGGACAAGGCGGACCTGGTGATCAACGACGACGCCATCGCCTACACGGCCGAATGGCTGGAGAAGAACACCCTGCTGACGGCCCGCACCTACCCCGGAATGGGCCATGCCATGTCCAAAACGGAGATGGTGGATGTCGGCGCATTCCTGCGCCACTACGTGCTCCGCTGACCCGCCGCCCGTCTGCAGGGGCGCCGGTGGAAAAAACAGTTGCCAGCCAAATTTGTAAGCGCTTACACTCTTCTACGGCCGTGACCGCGCCACCAACTGCTGTCTGGAAGGACATTGCACTGCCGATGACACAGCAATCCTCAACCCATGCCTCCGTCTGGACAGGGGCAGCGGGGATCCTGTTCGACCTGGACGGAGTGCTGACCCCCACGGCCGCCGTCCATGAGCGCGCCTGGCAGGAACTGTTCGAGGGCTACCTGGCCTCCCACCCCCAGGTCCGCGGTTACAGCGGGAGCGACTACTTCGACCACATCGACGGCAAGCCGCGTTTTGACGGTGTCCGTGACTTCCTGGCATCCCGCGGCCTCACCCTCCCGGAAGGTCCGCTGGACGACGACCCCGCCCACGAAACTGTCCAGGGCCTGGGCAACCGGAAGAACCGGATCTTCAACGACATCGTGGGCGCCGGCGTCGAACCGTTCGAAGGCTCGGTGCGTTTCCTCCAGGCCGCCCTGGAGCGCGGACTCAAGGTCGCCGTCGTCTCCTCCTCCCGGAACGCCCCCGCAGTCCTGGCCGCGGCCGGGCTCAGCCACCACTTCCCCGTAGTGGTGGACGGCGTGGTGGCCGCGGAGCAGGGCCTCCCCGGCAAGCCCAGCCCCGCCACCTACGACTACGCCGCCCAGCTGCTGGACCTGCCCAGCGAGGACTGCGTCGTCGTCGAAGACGCCGTATCCGGTGTGCAGGCCGGACAAGCCGGATCGTTCCACGCAGTCATCGGCGTGGACCGCGGCGCCGGCCGGCAGGCCCTCCTGGATGCCGGCGCAACAGTGGTGGTCGGCGATCTGCAGGAGCTGATCCCCTAAACCGCTGCCTTCCCCCGGCAGCAACCCACGGGACTCCGGCCCAGTACCCCCCTGGCCGCCCGTCCCACCCATCTTCAACACGCACCCCTGACCGGCCCCGGCCGGCAGCACATAAGGCCAAAAGGACCCCCAACACCATGGCTATTCTCACTGCGGACCGTGAACGATTCCCCGACACCCCCTGGCAGCTCCTGGAAACCCGCCACGAAGCAGGTGACGCGGGCACCTTGGAAACCCTGTTCGCCCTGGGCAACGGGCATCTGGGCATCCGCGGCGCGCACTGGTCCGCGGCAGACTCGGAACTGCCCGGCAGCTTCATCAACGGGCTGCACGAAATCTGGGACATCAAGCACGCCGAAAAC
This sequence comes from Arthrobacter sp. C152, assembly GCF_054890965.1. Classification (NCBI taxonomy): domain Bacteria; kingdom Bacillati; phylum Actinomycetota; class Actinomycetes; order Micrococcales; family Micrococcaceae; genus Arthrobacter; species Arthrobacter sp. C152. The sequence continues at coordinate 3,658 of NZ_JBTZSU010000030.1, read as the reverse complement.
GCTTTTGGGTTCGCCCGCACCGGCCAGCGCATCCTCTACATCCCTGACGCCAACAACTTCATCGTGGTGGTGGACGGGGAAAGCCTCAGCCTGGCCGAATCCGAGGTGCTCCATTACCGGCGCTCCGTCGAGTTCGCCACGGGCATCTACGAATGCCGGATTACCTGGCAGTGCCGGTCCGGCGCCGTCGTGACCACCACGGAGCGGCGCGCGGTGGGCTTCGCGTCCCGTGGCAGCCTGGGCATCTCCCTGGAGGTGGCAACGGACAGGCAGGTGTCGCTGGACGTCACCTCCTCGGTGATCAACCGCCAGGACCAGCCGGTGGAGGACCATTCGGTGCACGACCCGCGCCGCGCCGGCCGCCACGCCGGGCGGGTGCTCCTGCCGCTGCGGCTGGACGGCGGCGACGGGTCGCTGCGCATGTCCTGGGAAGCCGCGGAATCCAAGCAGCGCGTCGGGATCGCGGTGGACCACTGGACCTCCGCCGGGCAGCAGCCGTTCGAGACGCTGGTGGACCAGGACGAGAGCAGCGTCCGCTATGTCCTGGCCGTGGACGCCGGTGAGCCGTTCCGGCTGGAAAAAAGCGTCAGCTACGCGGCCGGCCGCACCGTCCAGGACCCCGACGTTGACGCCGCGGAAGTGGCGGAAGCAGGCCTGCGCCCAGTGCGGGACATCCTCGCCGAAAGCGAGGCGCACTACCGGGACTACTGGGCCACCTCGGACATCGTGGTGGACGGCGGCAGCCCCGGGCTGCAGCAGGCCATCCGGTGGAACCTCTTCCAGCTGGCCCAGGCCACGGCACGCGCCGATGTTGCCGGCATCCCCGCCAAGGGCGTGACCGGCTCCGGCTATGAGGGGCACTACTTCTGGGACCAGGAGGTGTACCTCCTGCCCTACCTCACGTACACCAACCCCGACGGCGCCCGGCAGGTCCTGGAGTTCCGCCACGGCATGCTTCCCGAGGCCAAGATCCGGGCCAAGGAACTGAGCGTGGACGGCGCCCTCTTCCCCTGGCGCACCATCAACGGCCTCGAGGCCAGCGCCTACTACGCGGCGGGCACGGCGCAGTTCCACATAGCCGCCGCCATCGCCTTCGCCACCAACAGGTACCTGTGGGCCACCGGGGACGACGCCTTCCGCGACGGCATGGGCGCCGAGCTGCTGATCGAGACGGCCCGGATGTGGATCTCGCTGGGCTTCTTCGGCAAGGACGGGCTGTTCCACATCCACGGGGTGACCGGCCCTGACGAGTACACCGCCGTGGTGAACGACAACCTGTACACGAACGTCATGGCCCGCTTCAACCTGCGTGCCGCGGCCGCGCTGGACCACGCCGGCATCACGCTTGAGGAGCGCCAGCTCTGGGAAGCGGCGGCCAGCCGTGTGCAGCTGCCGTTCGATGACCGGATGCAGGTGCATTCGCAGGACAACGACTTCATGACGCTGGAGGCCTGGGACTGGACCACGCCGCGGTCCAAGTATCCGCTGCTGCTGCATTTCCACCCGCTGGTGATTTACCGCCACCAGGTCCTCAAGCAGGCGGACACCGTCCTGGCCATGTTCCTGCAATGGCAGGACTTCACGGCGGAGGAAAAACACCGCGCCTTCGACTTCTACGACCCCATCACCACCGGCGACTCGACCCTGTCCGCCTGCGTGCAGGGGATCATGGCCGCGGAGGTCGGCTATTCGAAGGAAGCGCTGGAGCACTTCACCAACGCCGCGTTCATCGACCTTGACGACACACACGGCAACACCATCGACGGTGTGCACATCGCCTCCACCGGCGGCGTATGGAGTTCACTGGTGTGCGGGTTCGCCGGCATGCGCGACCAGGGCCCGGTCCCGTTCTTCGACCCCCGGCTGCCCGCTGAGTGGGAGGGGCTGACGTTCCACCTGAAAATCCGGGGTCGGCTGCTGCTGGTCCAGCTCGTGCCGGGTGCCATCGCGCTCACGGTCCAGGACGGCGCGCCGCTGGAGGTCGACGTCCGCGGACAGCGTTTCACCGTGGGTGCGGACGCCGTACGGGTGCCGCTGGAGCCGGTGGTGGAGCCGGAACGCACGGTATTCCCGAGCGGACTTCCGACGGCGAGCATTCCCGTGGTGCGCGGCAACAGCTGACCGGTAGTTCCCGCCTAGGCGGGGTCCGACGGCGGCCCGGCAGCTTTGGCTGCCGGGCCGCCTCAGTCTCCTGCCGCCGTCGTGCGCTCCACCTCGGGTGCGGCGTCCAGCGGATGCGCCAGTTCGTCGGCTGGCATCCGCGCCGCCACCAGGGCGGCCACGGCCATGATGGGGCACACGCCGCCGGCCACCAGGAAGATCAGCCAGATGGGCAGGACCTCAGCGGCCGGCCCCGCCAGGGCCATGGACACCGGCATCAGCGCCAGGGACACGAAGAAATCCAGGCTGGAGATCCGGCCCAGCAGGTGCGGCGGAACCCTGCGCTGGAGCAGCGTTCCCCAAATGACCATGCCCACGCTGCCGGTGCCGCCGAATACGAAAAGCGCGGCGCCGATGGCCCAGAAGTTGTCCATGGCGCCGATCGCCGCGAGCGGAAGGCTGCCCGCACCCCACGACACCATCATCACCGTCAGGTAGCGCCGCGGCAGCCGGAGGGACGCCGTGAGCAACGAGCCCAGGGCCGCGCCGGCACCCATGACCGCGAGCAGGAAACCGAAGACGCTCGAATCACCGCCGAGCTGGTCCCGCACCACGAACGGGAGCAGCACCTCGATGGGGCCGATCAGGAACAGCACCGAGATGCACGCCCACAGCAGGGTCCACAGCAGCCACGGGGTACCCAGCGTGTAGGCCACGCCTTCGCGCAGGTCCCGGAAGAAGGACGGCCGACGGCGGGCACCGGCCTCCGCGGGCTCCCCACCCTCCGCCGGCCCCGCCCCGTCCGTGGGAGGCGCGGGAAGAGCTGGTTGGGTGCGCAGGAAATTCAGGATGGCGAACGCCGCGAAGTGGCAGGCTGCCACCGCCGTCACCGCGTGCGAGGGGGACAGGGCAGCCACCAGGACGCCGGCCACGGCGGGACCGGCGGCCTGCTGCAGTACCGGGCGCATGGACCCCTCCATGCCGTTGGCCGCCAGCAGGTCCTCCGCCGGAAGGATGCGCGGCAGGATGGCCGAATAGGCGGGGAAGAAGAACGCGGCGCCGACGCCCAGCACGAACGCGGCCACCGCCACATGCCACAGCTGCAGCCACCCCGCCGCGGCCAGGCCACTGACGGCGGCAATCACCGCCAGGTTGGCACCCTCCACCGCGATGATGAGGCGCCGCTGCGGAACCCGGTCCGCCGCGATGCCGCCGGCCAGGACAAACGCCACGAGTCCGGCGCTGCCGGCCGCGGCCACCAGGGACAGGTCCAGCGGGCCGCCGCCCAGGTGGATCACCTGGTAGACCATGGCAACGGCCCACATTCCTGATCCGAAGATCGAGATGGCCAGCGCCGCGATCAGCACCCGGTACTCGCGGTGGGCAAAGGGCCGCAAGGCTTTGGGCGTGGGCATAAGCCCCAGTTTAGGCCCGGCAGCAGCGCCGGAGGCAGCCCTGCAGGGGCAGCCCTCCGGGTCAGCCCGGGTCAGCCCGCGAGGAGGGTGGCGGCTTCCTGGCGGGTGGTGCCGGAGTCCTGGATGCCTTCGGCGATGTGGGC
>NZ_JBTZSU010000029.1:0-55640 GCF_054890965.1 Arthrobacter sp. C152 | reverse complement strand
ACCACGGCGTGGGACGTTGCCAGGAACGACCCCGCCGCCCGCGGCCCCAAAGCCATGACGCACCCGATCTCCGCCGCGACCGCCATCTCCTGCACCCGCACCGGCACATCAGGCCCCGCCACAGCATGGGCGCTGTCCGCGTACGTCACCGCAGCCTTCGCCTTCAACCCCGCGAACCCGGCCTCCACCTCCCGCACACCGGCAAGAATCTCCAGGCACCCATCCGCCAACCCCGCCAACGGATCAGCCACCAAAAACGGCTCCAAGCCTCCGCTGTCCACCTCGGCGTGGAGCACGGCAAGGGCAGCACGGATATCCTCAAACGCCCTCGAAACCGCCGCCATTCCCATAAACCCATCATGGAGGGAGGGTGTGACATTTATAGGAAGACGAGTGACACGGCAGGCAGTAACACCCGGGAACGCTCCGCCAGCGTTAGTTCAGGTTTGCCTGAATACAGCCACAACTGTACTTTGGGAGCATGCAGACCCTGACCCAGGCACCCGTGCTGGCCCGCTTCGGTTATGCGGTGTCCGACCCCACCCGTGCCCGCATCCTCCTGGCATTGTCCGAGGCGCCGTCGTACCCCTCCGAGCTGGCCGACAGCCTTGGGGTATCCCGGCAGAGCATGTCCAATCACCTGACATGCCTGCGCGGCTGCGGCCTGGTGGTTGCCGTCCCGGACGGACGGCGGAGCCGCTATGAGCTCGCGGACGCCCGGATTGGCCACGCCATCAAGGACCTGATCAGTGTTGTCCTCGCCGTGGACCCGGCCTGCTGCGCACCCGATGGGGAGTGCCTCGCATGAGCGCAACACTCCAGGCGCCCACCGCCGAACGCCGGCAGGTGCTGCGCACGCGCATCAGGCTCCTGGCGGGAGCCACCATTACATACAACCTCGTCGAAGCCGTAGTGTCGTTGTGGGCAGGCGGCGTGGCTGACTCTTCGGCATTGGTTGGTTTCGGCCTGGACTCCGTCATCGAGGTCACGTCAGCCCTTGCCTTGTCGTGGCAGTTCTCCGCCAAGGACCCCGGGCGTCGGGAGCACGTGACGCTGCGCATCATCGCCATCTCGTTCTTCGCCCTGGCCGCCTTCGTCGCTGTTGACGCCGTGCGGTCCCTGGCCGGGGCAGGAGAAGCGCAACATTCGCTGCCGGGAATCATCATCGCGGCGTTGAGCCTTGCCATCATGCCCGTCCTGTCCTGGGCACAGCGGCGGGCAGGGCGCGAACTCGGTTCCAGGACGGCGGTGGCGGACTCCAAGCAAACCCTGCTGTGCTCGTACCTGTCCGCGGTGCTGCTTGTCGGCCTGGTCCTGAACAGCACTCTCGGCTGGTGGTGGGCAGACGCCGGCGCGGCCCTGGCCATTGCGGGTATTGCGGTGCGCGAGGGCATCAACGCGTGGCGCGGTGATGCGTGCTGCGCCGTTCCCGGCCAGGCAGAGGACGACGGCTGCTGCGAGGCCTCCGCGGCGAAAGCGGACGACGGCGACGGCTGCTGTGCAGCGCCGGTTCCGCTGGGAGCGGGAAAGGCCGAGCCCACAGGCCAGGTCCGACGGGACGGCGAGGCCCAGCCAGCAGACAACGCCCGGAATGAAGGCATGGCACAGCCAGCAGACAACGCCGGGGAGCCGGGCTGTTGTCCGGACGGCGCCGATTCCAGCGCCGCAGGCACTGCCAAACCGCAGCCTGTCAGCCTGCCGGCCATTGGGAAAATCCCCCACCGGTGACACACACCGAAGCACAATTCCGGCGGCTGCTCGACGACGCCGTGCGCTGACCCAGCGCACGGCTTAGCTGGAGACGGCCACCGACGCTTTGTGTTGCCCGGGGACGGGCGGCGCGACGGCGGGCTCGAGCCTTTCGTTGGCCCAGCGCCGCAGCGGCAGCTCCACCAGGCGGAAGGACGCGTAGGCCAGCACCACAGTCAGGGCGGCGGAGAGGGCGATGCGGAGGGGCAGGTCCGGGACCAGCCTCATCAGCAGCAGGTACACGGGCAGGTGCCAGAGGTACATGCCGTAGGAGAGGTCGCGGCCGGGGCGGGCGAGCCACGGGTGGCTGAAGATCCGTGCCATGAACCCGGCCGGCTGGAGGACCAGCGAGCCGATCAGCAGGGCTGCCAGCAGCGCAAGGGCGGTGGGCCCTACGGTCCAGAACGTGTTGAACCAGGCGTTGGCAGCCTCCGGTTCCCTGAACAGGAACACCGCGGCCCCCAGGGTGATTGCCGCCAGCGGGGCGGCCCAGCCGGCGATCCACTGCAGGGCGCGGTGCAGCCGGGAGCCTTCGCGGAGGGCCGTGAACAGGAGCGCGAGCGCGCAGCCGATCAGGAGTTCGTCCGCCCGGGTGTCCGGCCCGTTGTACAGGCGGTTCAGCGGCGCCCCGGACATGACCAGCATGAACCGCTCGAGCAGGAACGCCCCGGCCAGGGCAACGGTGGCCGCCGCAACGGTGCGGATTTTCCAGAAGCGGAGCATGGCCAGCAGGAGCAGCGGCCACACCAGGTAGAACTGCTCTTCGACGGCGAGGGTCCAGGTGGGGCCCAGGGTCTCCCCCTGGATGGACCCGCCGAATGCGCCGACGTGCGCCAGGTTCATCACATACGCGGCGGCAGGAAGGATGAAGCCCGCCTGGCCGCCCCAGCCGGAGGCGGGGAAGACGAGGCCGACGGCGAGGATCACCGCGCAGAGGACCAGCAGCGCCGGCCACAGCCGGGCCAGCCGCTTGGCGTAGAAGACCGAGAGGTTCAGTCGTCCGGTGGCGAGCCGCTCCTTCATGATCAGCAGGGTGATCACGAAGCCGCTGAGGGTGAAGAACACGTCCACGCCGATGGATCCGCCGGGGACCAGCCCGGTGGCGGTATGGAAGAGGAAGACGCCGGCGACGGCGATCGTGCGGAGCCCGTCCAGGGCATGCTTCCGCCCGGAGATGAGGGTGTTTTGGCGTGCTGCCGGGCGTTCCGAAACTGACAAAATTCCACTGCTTGACCTAGAAACCACTCAGTAAGCATATATAACGTTTCCATAACTGCGCTGGACGGAGGCTGTGACAACGCTGACAGGAAGGTAATTAATCGCGCCTTGTGGGCGCCGCCCGGCACTCCTAGATTGAAGTCATGGTGGACCAAGAAGTGGCAGAGGACTTTGAACGGCTTGTCGACCTGATCTCGCAAAATGAGGACATGAAGTCCGTCCTCGACGGCATCGCCATGTTCGCAGCCACCACCATGAGCGGCACCACCGGGGTGCCGATCGAATGCGCAATAACACTGCACCGGCGCAAGCGGACCGCGACCATCGGCGGCAGCAGCGGCAAGGCCGTGGTGCTGGACAGGATTGAGCAGAACCTGGGCGACGGGCCGTGCGTTGATGCGCTGGAAACCGGCCAGCCGGTCCTGCTTGGCGACATCTCAAAAGATCCACGGTGGCCCGAGTACCGCAGCGCCCTCTCGGCGGCAGGCATTAGCAGTGCCCTGGGCGTACCCATGAACCTGGACGGCGATTCCGGCGCGGTCCTGGATTTTTTCGCTCCTGCCAGCGGGCTTTTCAGCGATGACGCAGTGGCGGAGGCGGAGAGGTTCGCGGACAGGGCCGGCAAGGCCTTGCGCCTCGCTGTCCGGATATCCTCCGCGGAGCAGCTTGCCCGGGACCTGAAAGCTGCGATGGACACCAGAACCGTGATCGATCTTGCCTGCGGGATCATCATGGCGCAAAACCAGTGCAGCAAGGACACGGCGTTCGAGGTCCTGCGGAGCGCTTCCAGCACGCGCAACGAAAAGCTCCACACCCTGGCCCAGTCGCTGGTGGACCGCTTTGCCGGGCCTGGAGACGCTACGGCCCACTTTGAGGAGTGATAGTACTTCGAGGAGTAAACGTACGACGGCGGTCGGGCCTCGATAGAACTCCGGGAGCCAGCGACGCTGGTGACCCCCGGAGAAGGGGCGCGGAAGGTGGCCCACCCCCGAAAAATGGACTGTCCATGGGCCACATCCCGCTAGCTTGTGAAGCTAGGAGGGCGGGGCAGCGCCAGGCAGAAGCTTTGGGGTGGAAGTGGAAGTCATGGGCAATCCCTTGGCGGCGCTGATTGGCCGCCTGCCTGACCGCCGCAAGCCTAACAAGGGTTCAGCATATTGATCTAGGGCCTTAAGTCCCTAGCTTTGCCACACCATATGCGCAGGGCCCCGGCGAGGCCGTCACCCGTGCCCTCGCCCGCCCAGGCGACGTAGCCGTCCGGCCGGACCAGGACCGCCGTCGGGGCAGCCACGGCGCCGAGCACCGGAAGCTGCCACTCGCCGTCGTACGTGGCCCGAAGATGCCGGACCCGGTCCGCCCACGCTCCCGCGTCCAGTACCGGTCCGCCGAACTCCAGCAGCACGGGCCGGGCCTGGTGCAGCAACTGGAACACCGTCGCGGGCCCGTCGGCGGTGCTGAGATCGAGGTCCGGCATCCGCCGCCCGGCGAGGGGGTGTCCGGCGCCGGTCCCGTAAGCCACGTCCAGCCCGGTGATGAGCGCCGCGACGGGAGTGCCGGCGTTGTCGACGCGGAGCACCTCGTCCAGCAGGTCGCGCAGCGCTTCCTGCCGGGGGTCGGCCTTCTGGAAGAGCGACTGTGCCATGGTGTACTTCAGGGCCCGTGCCCCGGCGGGGTGCCGTTCGGAATGGTAGGTGTCCAGGAGTTCATCACCGGACGCGCCGCTGGCAACCTGCCCGAGTTTCCAGCCGAGGTTGACGGCGTCCTGCAGTCCCAGCCCGATGCCGAGGCCGCCGGTGGGCGAATGGACATGCGCCGCGTCCCCGGCCACGAGGATCCGGCCCTTCCGGTAGGTTTCGGCCTGCCGGGTGGCGTCGGTGAACCGCGACAGCCAGATAGGGCTGTGCACGCCGAAGTCCGTGCCGAAGACTGCCAGCAGCTCCCGGCGCAGGTCCTCAAGGGTGGGTTGGGTGGCCGTGCCGAGCAGGGCTTCGGTCACCACTACGCGCACGGTCCCGCCGCCCATCGGGTAGAGGCCGTGGATGCCGCGGGCATCCACTTTTCCCTGCTGGGCGGGTTCCCCGGCCACTTTGACTTCGGCGATCAGGCTGCTGCGGGTGGCGTCCGGGCCCGGAAAGGCGATGCCGGCGGAACGCCGGACCATGCTGCGCCCGCCGTCGGCACCCACCACATAGCGGCCCCGCACCCCGGCGCCGGATGCGAGCCGGACGTCCACGCCGTCGTCGTCCGCTGAAACCCCGGTGACCTCGGCACCGCGCCGGATCTCCACGCCCAGCTCCTCCACCCACTCCAGCAGCAGCCGCTCGATGTGGTTCTGGAAGAGCGCCAGCGTGTAGGGGTGGCGGGTTGGCAGCCCGGCGAGGCTGAGCTGGGTGCCGCCGAACGTGGCAGTCTGCACCGTCTTGCCCGCGGCCAGGAACCTGTCCGCAATGCCGCGCTGGTCCAGCAGTTCAATGCTTCGCGAGTGGATTCCTCCTCCGCGCGAGCCCGCCAGTTCCTGGGTTTCCCTGCGTTCAAGGACGACGGCGTCCGCACCCGCCAGCCTCAGCTCACCGGCCAGCATCAACCCGGTGGGCCCGCCTCCTACAATCACCACGTCGCGCATTCCGCTCCCCCGCCTGCCCCGGCCCGGACGCCAGTGTTCGACGCCCGGGTTCGACGCCCAGTATGCGGGGCCGTGGGGGCCTTGCCGCAAGGCCCCCATTGCGGGGTACCTTGGAAATATAGGGGGATTACCCGGGGGCTGCGATACTTCGCGCAAAAGGGAAGCCCCTCCTAGGAGGGGCTTTCAACGTAGTGGTCATTGGTCTTCTGGTAATGGTCAGTGGTGATGCACTCCCCCTTTCCAGACGCCCCCCGGCGCCCATCCGGACTATGACGCAACCCACTTTAATAACGTGTCCCGGAGTAGTAAAGGGTTTCTTGGGAACGCTTCCCAAGCCTGAGGCAAGCAGTGCGCGGATATATCGAGCTCGTCATTCCCATGCCAACAAACGCCTGTTACGAATCTGCTGACTTCACCCGCATCGCCATCAGCAGCTCCTACAAGGTAGGCCCTGCGAGGCAGCGCCCCTACCCCTACCCCGGGCCGGCGTTGGCCCGGGTTCCGGGGGCCGCTCCCAGGGACCGTCATCGATCGCTTACCATGGCGCTGCACTCGCGGCGTCCGTCCGCTTGGATACCTCTGCCCCGGGAGGAAGAAGCTGAGGGCTGCCCGCCTCCGGAAGACTTGCCGTGTCAGCATCCGGCAGCGCCTCGTGGACGGCTTGGCGGAGTGTCAGGGCCTTTCCTCTCGCCCAGCTGAGGGCAAAGCTGATCGGACCAACATTCTTCCGGGCCTTGGCGGTCATCGCCTCGACCCGTTCGTGCTCGGATGCGTTCAGCGGGTGTCCGCGGTCAACGCGGTAAGTAGCGCAGGCAGCAAGCAACCGCACCGCCAACTCGGCCTGGCCCTGCTCGATGTACACGCCGGCAAGCGACTCCAGGAGCCCCTCCAAATTGCCCTGCGCGCCCAGCTCAAGTGCCGAGCGCAGCGCCTCAAGCAAAAGGCTTTCCGCGGCTTCATAATCGCCTGCCTGTTGAGCGCCGTCGGCCTGGTTCACGAGCGCTATCACCAGCGTCCAAGGATCACCAAGCCTGCGCGCGAGCCGCACGCTTACGCGAGCCAACTCATGTGCGCGTGAATAGTCGCCGGAGTAGAAGGCCAGACGTTCCAGGATTACGTGCGCGCCAAACTGAGTCCTGGAACCAGCCTGCGGCTGCGCCGCAGCTTCCGCAGCAAGCTCCTTCGCCGTCTCGACGTCGCCAGTTTCTGCTGCCTGCACCGCCAGGCACATCATTGCCCAGGCCGCCCCTTGTTGGTTGCCTGCCGCATTGAAGGCGTGGAAGGCCCGCTGGTGAAGCTGAGTAGCCCTGCCGTTGCGCCCAAGCCGCCAGCACAGGGTCGCAGTTCCGCTCAGTGCCGGAGCTGTGACGGCAGGTGGGACGTCCTCGGCAATGGCGAGCAGCTGTTCGGCAATTTGGCACGGCTCCGCGAGCATCTCCGTCAGCTCCCAGTAGTGCCACAGTTGCCCGACAAGCTTCAGGGCCAGCTCAACGGATCCTTCCGGGCCGGCGGACCACAGCAACGCCTCGCGCAGATCCGGGGCATCGGCGTGCAGCAACCGGAACGCGGCTGCCTGTTGGTTGCCCCACAGGTCAGGGCCTACTTCTTCGGCGAGGCGGAGATAATATTCAGCATGCCGGCGGCGGACCACAGCCGCGTCGTCACGCAACGCCAGGGCATTGCGTGCGAACTCTTTGATGGGCTGGAGCATGGACACCCGCATCGACCCCACGGGATCGGCGTAAAGACGCAGCATGCTGTGACGGGCGAGTGCGGCAAGCAACCGTTCAGCCGTGCCGTGGTTACGAGAGGAAGGCGAGGCGTATACGCCGCTGACGGCTGCCACAGCGGGATCGCCCACGAAGACACCAAGCTGGACAAAAAGATCGCGTTCTTCCTCCCCAAGCAACTGATGGCTCCAAGCAATTGTCGCGGTGAGAGTCTTTTGGCGGTCAGGGAGGTCACGGAAGGCTGCAGGGATCGCTGCGAGGCTGACTTCGAGATCTGCAAGCAGTTGGTCCTCGCCGCTCTGGCGCAGCTGCGCAGCGGCCAGCTCGATCGCAAGCGGAAGGCCGTCCAAGCGCTGACATATGCGGGCAATGGTGCCGGCATTCCGATCTGTGAGAGTGATGTCGGCACGGGCGGCACGGGCCCGAGCCAGGAAGAGCTTTACGGAAGGCACTTCCTGCAATGACTCTGGAGGAAGCAAGAAGTCTGCGGGCGGCAGCGCCAGCGGGGGGAGCTGATATTCCTGCTCAGCCCGCAGGCCGATCGGGCTGCGGCTCGTCACGAGTATGCGAACATCAGGGGCTGCGGTAAGCAGTTCCGCCACCGTCGGCCACGCATCCTCCAAATGCTCGAAGTTATCAAGGACCAGCAACAGATGCCGTTGGCGCAGGAAACGGGTCACTACCTCCAGCGGCTCTGCTGCCCCGCCCGGCTCCTCCAGGCCGAGCGACTTTGCCAGGGCCGTTGGCACCTGGTGCGGCTGGGTAAGCGGTGCAAGATCCACCCAACAGGCGCCGTCGGCCTCACGCGGCAGCAGCTTTCGGGCGGCGGCCAGTGCGAGCCGTGTCTTTCCCGTACCGCCCGGTCCGGTGACGGTGACCAGCCTGGAGCCGCGGCTGCTACAGAATCCGCATAGTTCGCCCAGCTCCGCCTCCCTGCCGATGAAATCCGTTATCTCAGCGGGCAAGTTGTCCAGACGGCTGTGGACCGCATGATGGCCGTTATCAGAGGGCGCAGCAAGGGATGCGTCCTGTTTCAAAACGGAAGTCTCCAATTCGCGAAGCAGCGGACCGGGGTCAATGCCCAGTTCCCGCGTGAAGACCCTGCGGGCTTCGCGACATGCGGTGAGGGCGTCGGCCTGCCGGTCAGACCGATAGAGAGAAAGGATGAGGCAGGCCCATAACCTCTCCCGGTATTTTTGCTGGGCAAGCAGTGCCTGCACCTCGCTTACGATCAGCTCATGCCGGCCCAAGGCAAGCTCAACGTCGAAAAGGTCCTGGTAGACATTCAGCCGGGTTTCCTCAAGGGCTTCAAGCTCTGGACGGAACAGTGCCACATCTGCAAGGTCGGGAAATGCGGGCCCCCGGAACAGCCCTACCGCATCCCGCAGACACTCGGCACCCCGCTGTAAATCGCCGTCTTCCACTGCAATTTCGCCCGCCGCCCTCTGGGCCCGGAACCGCAGGAGATCCAGCTCTTCGTCGCTTACAGCGAGAACATAGCCCGTCGACCGGCTGGCCAGCCGTTGGGAGGGCTCGCCCTTGGGGCGCCCGGGGTCCAGGACACGGCGCAGGTTGGCGACGTAGACCTGCAGCTGCGGACCCGGCTTGCTCGGCGTATTGCCGGGCCAGATGGACTCAATCAAGGTGTCAGGTGACACGACTGAATTGGCCCGGAGGGCAAGGCACGCGAGGACTTTCCGTTGCTGGCGGGCGCCAAGCGCTATCTGGGTGCCGTTGGCCGTAACTTCCAGCGGTCCTAATGCTCGAATCCAAAGTGCACCCATCCCAAGCACCCCTCGCCGCGCGCAGAGCCATCCGAGCGAACCATGCCGTCCCGGATCCGGGACAGCCAGTGCGCCCAGTTCTTAAGAGTTTCGGTCCTGCCTGCGCCCCGAGTCCAGACCTCAGCGTCGTGCCCGGCCGATTAAGGCTCAGTTAAGCCGCCGGGGCGACTCTGGAATCACTAGGAAAGGCACCCCCTCAGTCGAGGAATAGATTCCCAACCGCAACGCCAAGAGAGCTTGATAATGAAGCGGATAACAGCCCCGAATCGCAGAAGCCAGCAGGCACAATCGGCGCGGAACGAACTAACGCCTGCAGCAGAGCGCCGGTTGGTGTACTGGCAATTCGCGTCGAGCCCCTCATGCAGCAGCAATTGGAATGAGGACATCTGGCCCGACTGCCGCAATTAACCGCCAATGCAAAGAGATCCGTCGAGCGGGGACTCACCGGTATTAATTCTTCGCCGAATCCGGCGCAAGCCTGAACGGAAAAACGGTCAGGAGCAAAATATGCCATCCCGGGATGGCACCGCACGAAAGGAGCAGTACGTTGTTCACATTCAAGGCACACTATCGCACCACCAGGCACACCGAGCCAGTAGCTGCAGAAGACGTGCGGCCAGATCGAGCACGGACGGGAGAGAGGGCCCTGTCGATCGCCTTTGCTGCCGCGGCATCTCTTTCGGCCGCCCTACTCGCCGCCCCCGCCCAGGCCACTGCCGCCGAAGGATGGAGTGAGTCTGAATCTGCCCCGCTCGCGGCGCCGTTCAGCGACGAGGAGATCCAGAGCCTGCTGCAGTCCGGTGACGTCCTCGGCGCCAACTCGCGAATCGCAGCCAACCGGTTTGCCTCGGGGAACGCCTACCAGACCTACTAGCGTCGGAACGAGGCTCCCTGCGCGAATTACCCCTCGCGCAGGGAACCGCGCATTCCATCGGGGACATCCAGGAGGGTTAGGTAGATGGCAATTTAAAAGGGGGCTACCCTCCTTTCACCCGCCCCGGCTCCATGCGATGTTGATGCCGCTATGCTCGTTTCCAAACAGTTCGGCCCACCTTGTTGAGTCCTCAACGGATGGTCACCAGTTACACGAATACCGGAACGGATTCCCGACGAACTGGTAGGAGGCGGAATGCGTTTCTGGCGCATTGCCAAAGTCCCGGCCATCATCGCCACTGCCATTGTGTTTCTGACCGGATGCGTTGGGAATTCGGACCTGCAGGGCGGTGGCCACCAAACCGGAAGCAACCCGGACAAGGTCATCATGGCGTATGGAAGCGAGCCGAAGAATCCGCTGACGCCTGGCAGTACCAACGAATCGGGTGGCTTGCGCGTGATCGAGCTATTGTTCGAGGGCCTGCGCGCCTACGACGCAAATGGAAAACCAATTAATGCCCTGGCAGAGTCCATCGAAACCGCAGACTCACAAAACTGGACCATCAAGGTCAAGCGAGGAGCGAAGTTCAGTAATGATGAGGCCATTACAGCCAAAACATTTGTCGACTCCTGGAACTTCACAGCGCTGAGCTCCAACCTCCAAATTAATGGCTTCTTCTTCGAATCCATAGAAGGCTATGGCGATGTCAGCGCCGTCACGGAAACCACCACCGCGGACGGAGCACCGCTGTCCTCACCGTCCCCCAGGGCACAGACCATGTCCGGACTGTCGGCACCGGATGACCAGACGCTCACAGTGAGGCTGACCAGGCCAGAAGCGGACTGGTCCCTGCGTCTGGGCTACGCCGCCTTCTACCCGCTTCCTTCCCAGGCACTGAAGGACCCGAAGAAGTTCGGGGAGAATCCGATCGGCAACGGCCCGTACAAAATGGAGAAAGAGGGCGCCTGGAACCACGACCAGTCCATCTCCCTCGTCAGGAACACCGGATACAGCGGACCCCGTGCCGCACAAAACGGCGGCGTGACCTTCAAGTTCTACACCGACCCCGGCCCGGCCTATACCGATCTCCAGGCCGACAACCTTGACGTCAGCGACATCCTGCCGGCCAACGCCCTCAAGACCTACAACAGCGACTTTCAAGGCCGGAATGCCGCCAAACCTGTCGCCGTGAACGCCGCCCTGGTCATTCCGCCCTACAACACAAACTTCCAGGGCGAAGCAGGGAAGCTGCGCCGCCAGGCCTTGTCCCACGCGGTTAACCGGGAAGAAATAACGAAAGTAGTTTTCAACGGCGCCCGCACTCCGGCCCGGGAATTCACCTCGCCAATGCTGGAAGGCTACTCCGATGCCATCCCCGGCAACGACGTCCTTTCGTTCGACGTCGGCAAGGCCAAGGACCTCTGGGCACGCGCCGAGGCGATGAATCCCTACGATGCATCCCGTCCGCTTGTGATCTCCACGAACACTGACGGGGGCAACAAGGAGTGGGTCGATGCCGTCGCCAAGGGGTGGGAGAACAGCCTGGGCATCAAGACCGACGTCCGCGCCTTGCCGAGGTTCGCGGACCTTCTGAACATGCGCCAGTCGCAGTCGTTGCCCGGCCTCACCAGCACGGCATGGCAGGGTGACTACCCCTCGCTTTACAACTTCCTAGGCCTCGAGTGGAGCACCTGGGCATCGGCCAACCTTGAGAGGTTTTCGTACCCTGAGTTCGACGCGCTGCTCCAGGAAGGCCTGCAGGCGACGGACTCCGCGCAGGCCAACGCAAAGTTCAATCAAGCACAGGAAGTCCTCTTCAGGGAGTTGCCCGCATTGCCGCTCTGGTACAACAACCAGCCCGTCGTGTGGAGCAACAACGTGCTGTCTGCCGAAACGGGCTGGAACGGCGTCATCCTCTACTACAACATCAGGGCCAAGTAGAGTACGACGGCGGCACGCGTCCGCCGTCGTGCCGTTACTGGATGAGGTGCCGTTACTGGATGAGGTAGTGGCGTTCCTCGGCGGGGGCCGGCTTGAACGCCTTGGGGAAGACCGCCTTGGACAGGGCCTTCAGGCCGATGGCGGGAAGCAGCACGGCGGCGATGCCGATGGACAGGCTGGTCCAGCCGAGGTTTTCGAGCGTGCCGAGCGCGGGCGCCTGCGAAGCAGTTGTTGCCAAAGTTCTGACCCCTTGTGAGACCGGTGGAGGGCGCGTTCCTGCCCGAACGCCGGACAGGGCCCTCCCAGGTGTCCGCCGGCGCGTCAGCAGTTATCGCTACAAGGTTACGGCACGTCCGCCACCGGACAGAAAATAACGACGGCGGCACGCACCGGCCGCCTCACAGCGCCACCAGCGCACAGGGTTTCGCCATTCTTGAGGAATTCTTGACCGTATCCAGCGGCATTGTTGAGCGAGTGCCTCCACAGTGATCCATGAAGGCAGGGAACGCACCAAGTGCAGCTGGGAATCTGGGTCCCAGTCAACCCGGCCACGTCGGATGAAGACCGATGGTCTCAAGCGCTTGGCGGCGCCAGGAAATGGCGCCGCCAAGCACCCCAATTCCTTTCAGACACTCCAGGCCGGGGCCGATGGCGGAGGCCACGGATCAGCGTCGATCCGAAAAGAGTCATCGGCCCCCGCAGGCCGGTCATTCATCCTCCCGGCGTCAGGTTCCTGCAGGTACCACCGATACCCAGGATGAACCCCGCGTTGGTGGCCACCGCAGCTTCCCTGGACGTCCACCCGTAGCGCTCCACCACGATTGCCAGCTCAAGCTCCGAACCGAGCCCCAGCAGGCCGCCCAGCAAATTGGTGGGGACATCGGTCACGTAGCCATCGGCAGCCGAGCCTGTGGTGGTTCCCGTGAAGGAGAATCCGGTCAGCGGGGCCAGGACGGACCCCAGCCCGCTGGTGGAAGCCAGCATCTCGGCGTCGGCCAGGGCATAGCCCGCGGGCAGCTTCCAGTAGATCCGCACATAGGCGCCCAGCCCCGCCAGCGCGGGGTTGTAGGTGCACTGCCCGTTCAGGGTGGGGGCGGGAAGGGTGGCGGCTGCAAAGGTGCCTGTCGCCGCGTCGTCGTCGCGCCAGGAGGCCTCGGTCGCCGCAGGAGAACCGGAAGCGCACAGCAGGACAGCGAAGGAGGCGGCGGCCAGCACGAGGCGTCTTGTCCGCATTATGTCCCCGCCGCCCGCAGGCGTGCCAGGCCAAACCCTGCCGCCACCGCCAGCAGGCCCAGGAGGGTGAAGGCGCCCAGCCTTGCCCCGGTTGAGGCGAGCCTGTCCGACGCCGGCCCTGACGAGTGTGCCGGGGGTTCCGTTCCGGCGTCGTCGGACACCCCGCTGCCGGGGTCGTCCCCCGCACCATGGAATCCGAGCACGATCTGCGTCGACGTCCCCTGGATCTCCCGTGGAGCGTCCCCCGCCAGGGAGGCAGTCAGGAGCACGTATCCGCCGTCGGACACCGCTGTCCCCGGCTCCATGAGGTCGGCCCGCACGCCTCCCGAGCTGTCCAGCGCCGTCCGATCCAGCAGCACCCGCTCCCCCGCCCCGCACACATCCTGGACCCACGGTTCGGAACAGGCCCGCAGTTCCACGGCCAGGAAGGAGCGCAATAGTTCCGTGGAGGCCGGTCCCTCCTCCAGGGCAACTTCCAGAGACGTGGCCCGCCCGCCCCGGACAAGGACGTCGACGGGCCAGTGCACACTGCCGCCGGGCGTGAGGCGGTAGGCAGCACCGTCCGCGCCGGCGTTGAGTTCCAGCCAGCCGGCCGGTCCGTCGGACGCCGCGTGTGCCGGGCTGCCGATGCACAGCGGGCCGCACGCCAGCGCCAGCCCGAGTACCGCGGCCCCTTTAAGTACGCGCATGTTCACTCCTCCGTTGCGGCCAGAGCACCCATGTCACCAGCGCCGACACGGCCACCGTGGTACCGCCCAAAACCATTGGATTGGCCGCCGCCGCAACCGGCGGTGCCAGCCCGGGAACCGACCAGAGGACCAGCCGTACGTGCTCCACCACGTAAGGGGCCGGATCAGGTTCGGTGTTGGCATCGCCCTTCATCGTGATCGTCCGCGCCGTCCCGTCCGCCGGGTCCACCGTCTGGACCCTGTGGGTGATCGGCAGTTTGCCCGGCCTGTCCACGGTGACCACGTCCCCGACATGGATCTCGTCGGCGGGAATCCCGCGGACCACGGCCAGCGATCCGGCCGGGATGCCCGGCGACATGGACCCTGTCTTGAACAGGACCAGGGTGATGTCGAACAGCAGCGCACCGATGACCGCCAGGATGCAAACGGCACCGCCGGCGGCCGCCACATTCAGCAGGATTTCCCGGACACCCCGGGTAATTGACCGCCTGTTCATGGGCCGGGGTGCGCCGGCGCGGAGCGCCCGGACGCGCAGGGCGGCTGCGCGTCCGGGCTTTGCTTGTCCGCGGTCCACCGGCTACTTCGACTGCGCAGCGAATTCCCAGGTGGTGGTCCCCGTCTGCCCTTGCGTAAGGCCACTGCCGGCGGTGACCCGGAAGCAGAGGAACACGGGCGCGCCCGGGTCCGTTCCGCCTCCCTGCGACAGCGAGAAGGTAACACCATCGGGAGTCGTGCCCAGGGGTGTCGTTGAAGTCACCGCTGTGCCGAGAACTTGACCCCCGCACCCGAAAGTGCTGGTGCGGTCCAGCTGGTAGGTCAGTCCGGCCAGGCTGCCAGTGGAGCCGGCGGTGGAAAGCCGGACGTCCGCATCGTAGGTGGTGAGATCGCTCAGCCTGATGGCGAAGGGTGATTCGACGACATCACCCGGCGTCAGGTTGGTCGTGCTGCTGGTGAAGGCCAGCGTTGCCGGGTTGGCTGCCGTGGTCGCCGTCGCAAAGTTTGCCCCGTCGGTGCTGCTCTCCAGGTTCAGGACACCCGCGGCGAATGTTCCCTTGGCGAATTCCGAGTCATTCCACGCGGCCAGCGTGACCGTTGCGCCAATTCCAAGGACAAGGCCGCCGGCCAGGATGGCGCGGATTTTCGGTGCCTTCCGTGCAGGTTTTCCTGATTCCGGACGCACTTCTTCTACTGCAAGCATGATTTCCCCCAAATAGATGTTGCTGCGGTCGATTTGACCAAGATGCAGATGCGGGGGTGCTGGTAATGACGCTCCCCCAAACATCATTACGCTTACTAACCCATCATTGACGTGGGGAAATGTCAATTCGATGGGCTTTTCAGTGCGCGGAGGAGAAGCCGTGTTTAGGCGGAGGTCAGGTGGGTACGGAAGGCGCAGAGGAGCCCCGCGGAAGCAGATATCCCCCGCGGGGCTTTTCTTCGCCCAGCGTTTGGGTACCGCGCTATCCGTCGAGCGTCGCGGCCGTGCTGTGTTTCGGCACCACCACGTGGACGGCGTTGCGGTCGATGGTGAAGTCGGCGGGCGTCGCAGTGGCGATTTCGCCGTCGAGGTTCACCGGCATTGGCGGCTCGGTGACCAGCCGGACGCGGCGGCTGGTCAGGTGGTACACCCCGTCCCGCTCCACGAAGCTGCCGTCCTTGAGCAGCCGGGCGATCCGCACGTGTTCCCGCAGCGGCGCCCCGGGGATGGCGTAGACGTCGAGGATGTGGTCGTCGATCCCCGCGGTCGGCGAGACCGCATTGCCGCCGCCGTAGTGCCGGCCGTTGCCGACGGCGACCTGCAGCACATTCTCGAGCTCCAGCGTTTCGTGGTCCCCCTCGGGAAATTCGAGGCGGGCGCGGAAGGGCTTGTGCCGGGCATAGGCGCGCACTGCGGCCACGCCGTAGGCCAGCGGCCCGAGGGAGCGCTTGAGGCGGGGGCTGAGGCTTTCGGTCACGCCGACCGACAGGCCCACGGACGCGACGTTGAGGAACGGCTCGCCATTGGCCCGGCCCAGGTCGATGTCCACCACTTTCCCATCCGCGAGCGCAGCGCACGCGGCGTCCAGGTTGTTCGGGATTTCGAGGGTCCGGGCAAGGTCGTTGGCGGTCCCCAGCGGGAGGACCCCGAGCACCGTCCCGGTTCCGGCGAGCCGGCCGGCGGCGAAGGACACCGTGCCGTCGCCACCGCCCACCACCACCAGGTCATGTCCGTCGGCAACCACCTGCTCCAGGACCCCGGGCAGGTCCGCGCCCGAGTCCAGGTGGTGCACGGCGGCGATCGGCAGGCCGGCCTGCTGCAGCTTGCCCACCGCCAGCTCCGGCCCGGCCGCCGCCCGGCGGGCGCCGGCGTTGATGATCACGGCGGCGGAGTCAGCGTCCCGGGCAGCCTTCATGGGGACCATCCTAGGCGGACGGGGCTGGGAGGTTCCTGCAGGGCGGCCCGGCGCAAGCTGAAGGAGAAGGCGTACGACGGCGGCGCGCGGCCGCCGATCCGGCAGTTCTACCGCCCGAACTTGGCCAGGCTCAGGGATCGGGCCCTGATCCCGTCAATGTGCTTGTCCATGGCGGCGGTGGCGGCTGCGGGATCGCCGGCCTTGACCGCGTCAATGATGGCCTGGTGCTCCTGCACCGTATGGTCCCCGCTCATGTCGTTGTGCACCATGAGCCTGAACCGCTGAATGCTTCCCTCGATCGAGCTATAGGCCCTGAGAAGGAATTCATTGTCGGTCGCTTCAACGATACGCCGGTGGAAGTTCTCGTCCGCCTTCCAGTAGGCGCGGTACCCCGCAAACGTCTCTCCGCCGTGGCGGGAGGCTTCAAGGTCATGGTGGAAGCTGGCGCGCCCGAATTTGGGGTGCGACAGCGTTTATGCGCGTCGGTGGAGAATATCCGCGTCGAAACGCCGGATGTAGACAGGCCCCCGGACGCGACGTTGAGGAACGGCCCGGCTGTGCTGGGAGGTTCCTGGTAACGGCGCAGTAACGCGCATCTGGTCGACTGGTAGCTGTGGTTCCCCCGCATGTGAGCCCGGTTGTGAGGCCCGTGTCATGAGTCAACCCTGGAAATCGGTCCGGGTGGCAGGCCTGTCCCTGGACGTCCCGGCCCAGCTTGCCCACGCGGATGAGCACGGCATCGAGGGCGGCGCTGCCGTGCTTGAAGGTGCCGGGCTTCGCCTGACCGTTGACGCCAGCCTCTTCGCCGATCCCCTCACCCGCTACGGCTCCAAGCCCGGCTTTGAGCACTGGCAGGAGGCGGTGGGCAGCAGCACCGCCGACTTCGTCCTGTTCGAAGAGGCGGGCACCCGCACCGTTGCCGTCACCATCCCCGGGCGCGCCACCGCCGTCGTCCATCAACCTGCCGGCGCCCCAAGGGACGTCGCCCTGCAGATCCTGCGAAGCATCCGGACAGATCAAGTCCGGACAGACCAAGGAGAGTCCAATGACTGAAGAGCTGTACCCCGCGGCCCCCTTCCTCGCCGCCGTCCAAAACACCGGCCCGGGCGAGAGCAACCCGGGCTTCAGCAAGGTGCAAAGCTACCTCGAGCGCTTTGGCTACCTGGCGCCATCCGCCGCCAGGGACGTCGGCGTCCTGGACGATCCCACGGCCGGGGCCCTGCGAAGCTTCCAGGAGTTCTTCAACCTCCCCGTCACCGGGGTGTTCGACGACGCCACCCGGGAAGCGATGATGCGGCCCCGGTGCGGGCTCCCGGACAAGCGCGGCGGCGACCTCGACTTCGCCACCGCGTGCGCCTGGGTGGACCGGACCCTGACGTTCGCCTTCGACACCGGAACCGACGATGTCGCCGGGACCGCCGAATTCGACGCCATCAGGCGCGCCATCCAGACCTGGCAGGCCGTGGGCGGACTGACGTTCACCGAAGTCGCCGTCGGTTCCAGCTCCGACGTCCGCATCGGCTGGCGGCCCGCCGCGGACCCCGACCATTCGATGGTGGGCGGCATCCTTGCGCACGCCGATTTCCCGCCCGGCTGCAGTGTCATCACCAACACCCTCCCCAAGCCGGTCCACTTCGACGACAGCGAACACGTCTGGAGCGTCGGCGCCGTGGCGAACGCCTTCGACATCGAAACGGTCGCCCTGCACGAATTCGGCCACATCGTGGGGCTGGCGCACTCCAGCGTTGCCGGCTCGGTGATGGCACCCACGGTGTCCTCCAACTTCACCAAACGCGTCCTCACCCAGGACGACCTCGACGGGTTCCGGACCCTGTACCCCGCCGCGCCGCAGCCATGGTCCGGGTGGAACTCCCTGGGCGGCGTCATCACCTCGGACATCGCGGTGGGCAACAACAAGGACGGCCGCCTGGAGGCGTTCGCCAAGGGCACCGACGGCGCCGTGTGGCACCGGTGGCAGACCGCACCGAACGGCAACTGGGCCGGCTGGGCCTCCCTGGGCGGGGTCATCACCTCCGAGATCGCGGTGGCCAACAACCAGGACGGACGGCTGGAGATCTTCGCCCGCGGCACTGACAACGCCCTCTGGCACCGGTGGCAGAGCACGCCCAACGGCAACTGGGCCGGCTGGGCCTCCCTGGGCGGCAGCATCACCGGGCCCGCCGCCGCCGGGCGCAACGCCGACGGCCGGCTCGAAGTCTTCGCCCGGGGCACGGACGGCGCGGTATGGCACAAGTGGCAAACGGCCCCGAACGGCAACTGGTCCGGCTGGGCGTCCCTGGGCGGGGTGATCACGTCCGGGATCGCCGTGGGCAGGAACAAGGACGGCCGGCTCGAGATCTTCGCCCGCGGCACCGACAACGCCCTCTGGCACAAATGGCAGACGGCCCCCAACAGCGGCTGGTCCGGCTGGGCCTCCCTGGGCGGCATCCTGACGTCCAACATCACCACCGGCACCAACGCCGACGGCCGCCTCGAAGTCTTCGTCCGCGGCACCGACAACGCGCTCTGGCACAAATGGCAGACGGCCCCGAACAGCGGCTGGTCGGCCTGGGCGTCCCGGGGCGGCATCCTCACCTCCGACACCGCCGTCGCCAGGAACGCGGGCGGCCGGCTGGAGGCCTTCGTCCGCGGCACCGACAACGCGCTGTGGCACATCTGGCAGACCGCCCCGAACAGCGGCTGGGCCGGCTGGGCCTCCCTGGGCGGCATCCTCACGTCGAACATCACGGTGGGGAGCAACGCGGACGGCCGCCTGGAGGCCTTCGTCCGCGGCACGGACAACGCCCTCTGGCACCGGTGGCAAAACAGTCCCTTCCTGACAGGAGAGGCTACCGAGGCTGCCGCCGCCGCAGCAGAGACCGTCGAAGAGGCGGGCGGGGAGGCGGCCGCCGCAGCCGTCGTCCCGCAGACAGTGGAGATGCCCGCCGGCACCATGGCCGAGAGCCTGACAACCAACGGCCACCAGCAGCCCGCAGGAGCGGAAATGCCTGCCGGGTCGATGGAGGAACCTCCGGCGAGGGAGTCGGCGGGAGATTCCGGCGGCCCGGGCAAGGAACGCGCATCGGAAGCGATGCCGGTCCGGGGCATGCCTGCCGGCGCCTGAGGCGCGTGGCAGGGAACTGACGCGTACGACGGCGGGGCTGGGCCGCCGTCGTACGCCACCTTCGAAGCACCAGGGACCGCCCGCGGCGGCCAGGCAGTATAAGCACCACACCCAGGAAATGGACTTGGCATGAACACCACCGACAGCCCCATCCCCGAAGCAACGTCGGACAACGAACAGATGCTGGCCTCGCTGCGGCAGTTCATCAGGACCAAGGGCGCCGACTACCTCGAGGACCCGAACATCACCTCGATCGGTGTGGGCCACAAGGTGGTGGACGGGAAGCCGACCGGCGAGATCTCGCTCCAGTTCACCGTGGGCGAGAAGGTGGCTCCGGAAGCCCTGGAATCCCTCAACACCAAACCCATCCCGGACGCCATCATGGTGGACGGGATTCCGGTGCCCACCGACGTGATCGAACGGGATTACCGCCCTTCATTCCGGTCCGTGGCAGAGGTGGAACCGCCACCCACCAAGGTCCGGCTCGACCCCATCAGGCCGGGGGTCAGCGTGGGCAACATCCACTCCAGCGCCGGCACCATCGCTTGCATCGTGTACGACCGGCATGACGGAACACCACTGGTCCTCAGCAACTGGCACGTGCTGCACGGCGATACCGGCGCCCTCGGTGACGTGGTGGTCCAGCCGGGCCCGCACGACGACAACCGGGTCAACGCCAACGGCCTGGGCCGGCTGGTCCGCTCCCACCTGGGCGTCGCGGGAGACTGCGCCGTGGCGAGCATCACCGACCGTGGCTTCACCACGGCCATCCAGTCCCTGGACGTGACACCGGACCAGATCGGTGAACCTGAGATCGGCGACAAGGTGGTCAAGAGCGGCCGCACCACGGGCGTGACCCACGGGATAGTGCGGCGGGTGGACGTGATCGCCAAGCTCTTTTACGGTTCGGCGGGGATGCACACCATCGGCGGCTTCGAAATCGGCCCGGACCCGGCCAACCCGTCGGCGGACGGGGAAATCAGCCGCGGCGGGGACTCGGGGTCGGCCTGGATTTTCAAGACCCCCTCGGGCGAGCTCACCACCGTCCTGGCGGGGCTGCACTTCGGCGGGGAGTCAGGGGATAGCGCGGACGAGCACGCCCTGGCCTGCCTGCCGCAGTCCGTGTTCGAAAAGCTGGAAATCACTTTGCGGCCGCCGGCGGCTCCTGAGGCCGAGGTTGTTGCCGAGGGGTTCCTGACTGACTTCCTCGGCCAGCCCGTCGCCCTGCCCACGCTCGGCGCCGCCGTGAACACCGACGGGGTGCGCTTCGCCGGCTCGGACATCATCCCGTACACCCATTTCTCGCTCTGCCTCAGCACGTCGCGGCGGTTTGCCCGCTGGGTGGCGTGGAATATCGACGGCGGCAGCCTCCAGAAACTCAGCCGGACCGGAATTAGCTTCATCAAGGACCCCCGGCTCCCCGTCGGCGTCCAGGTCGGGGACGAGCTCTACCGGGGCAACCGGGTGGACCGCGGCCACCTGGCACGCCGGGCCGACCTGGTGTGGGGAGCGGCCGACGAGGCCGGCCGGGCGAACAAGGACTCGTTCTGCTTCACCAACATCACCCCGCAGTTGGAGGACTTCAACCAGAGCAGCAAGAACGGGGTCTGGGGCCGGCTTGAGGATGCGGTGTTCGAGGACGTGGACGTGGACGACCTGAAAGTCAGCGTGTTCGGCGGCCCGGTGCTGCAGGACGATGACCACGTCTACCGGAACACCGCCCTGCCGCGCGAGTACTGGAAAATCATCGCGTTCGTGGAGCACGGGCAGCTCAAGGCCAGGGGCTTCCTGCTGACCCAGAACCTGGACCAGCTCGAAGCGCTTGAGCTCGACGAATTCCGCGTGTTCCAGGTTGCCGTGAGCGAAATCGAGCAACGGACCATCCTGCAGTTCGCTGATGCGCTGCGGCAGGCGGACACCTTCGCCGTCCCCGAAGCGGTTGGCGACCGGCGGCCGCTGGACGATACGTCGGACATCCAGTGGTGAGTGCCTACTGGATGTCTTCGTCCGGGGGCGGGAGCTGGTAGCCCAGTTCCTCGTCCACGGACTGCACTCCGCTCACGGACTTCAGGGCCTGCACGCTGTCATCCGGGGCGGAGCCGGTGATGAAGCCCATCTCCAGGACCTGTTCCACCTGCATGCCGCGGGCGCGCAGGGCGTCCGCGACGTCGGCGATGGCAGACAGGTACTCCTGGTGCACCGTTACATTGATGTTGACCATTCCTCAGGGTATCCCTCATCGCGTAGCAGGCGGTTCCTGGCAGGACCGGTCCCACACCGGGGCCCGGTCCTACACCGGGGAGATGACCAGGCCGGAGCCAACATCCAGCGACGGCGCAATGAGCCGGTCGCATTCCTGGACCAGCGATGACCAGAGTTCCCGTCCGCGGAAGCCCGTGGCCTGCGCCCAAAGGGCGGCAACGCCGGCGGCGTGCGGGGTGGCCATGCTGGTGCCGCTGATGCTCCGGTACCGGGTGGGCATGGGCCAGGACGAGTAGACCTGCCAGCCGGGGCCGGCAATGTCCACCTGCCCGCCGCGGACCGGCAGGCTGCGCGCCGAGAAGAAGGCAACGTCCAGCTGGTGGTCCAGGGCGCCCACCGCCATGATGAACGGGCTGTTGGCGGGTGTGCCCACGAATCCGAAGTTCCCCTGGAGGCGGCGCGCGTTGTTTCCGGCGGCGGCGATGATCAGCGTGCCGGCGTCCAGTGCCCGCTTGCCTGCCGCCACGTACGGCGGGTGGATCTGCGGCACGTCGGCGCCGAGGGACATGGAGATGATGTGGCAGCCGCTGGTCAGCGCCCAGTCAATGCCGGCCAGGATGCCGGCGTCGCTGCCGGAACCGGAGTTCCCCAGCACCTTTCCGGCGAAGATCTCGGCCTCGTACGCCACGCCGTAGCGGGGCCCGGTGGACGGGGACTTGGAGCCGCAGGAGGTGCCGATGCAGTGCGTGCCGTGCCCGTGCCCGTCCTCGGGGCCCTCCCCCTGGACGAAGGAGCGGGTGGTGATGGTGCGCCCGGCGAAGTCCGGGTGGGTTGCGTCGAAACCGGTATCCAGGACTGCCACCTTCACCCCGAGCCCGGAGTATTGGGACGACTGTGCCTGGACAGCCTGGAGGCCCCACGTGAACTGGGCGGTGTCCTGGAAGATCGGCACGGTTGGCGGTGCCGCTGCCCCCGCGCCCTGGCCGTTGCCGTTCAGGCGGGTGTCCAGGTCCAGGACCGCATCGCGGTAGCCCCTGACGTACTCGGTGGGACCCGCCGCAAGGACGTGGTGGATCAATTCCGGCGATACGGACAGCACCGCATTCTCCACACCTTCGGTGGTCTGCAGCGCGCCGATCTGCTCCGGCGCCGCCGAAACCACGGCGATGCCCAGCGAGCTGAAGTACGTGGCGCCCGCACCGCTGCTTTCCGAGACATCCACTGCTCGGTCCCGGAAGTCCCGCGAGTCCGCCACGTTGGACAGGCCTGCCGATTCCAGCACCGAGGACGGGTTGGCCGCGTCACGGGCAAAGACCACGATGAAACGGCCGGTGGTCTCGGCCCCCGAATAGTCCGCCGCCGGAACGGTCCCGGACGAACTCTCGGATGTGGGGAAGGAATTCGGGTCGATCATTTCAGGTCTCCTTTGCGGGGTGAAGAGTGGTTCGTGGTTTCAGAGGGCCAGCGGCCTGGGCGTGACAGTGAGGCGCAGGCCTGCGCTGGTGCCGAGAAGGTGCCTGGACACCTCGGGAACGGGTATGAATCCCTGCCAGCGGTTCGGCGTCGGGTCGGAGTCCTTCAGCAGGTCCCCGTCGCCGGCGCTCCAGTCGCGCAGGGCGTCCGGGATCGTGCTGTTCCACGCGGCCCAGGCCTTGGGCAGGGGCCGGTCCGCTGACGGCGGTTCAATTTCCACCAGCAGGGTGTCCTGCCAGTCCTCGGTCTGTTCGAGGTGGTCCGCGAAGAAGAAGTGTCCGTCCTTCTCCGTGATGGACATCAGCCTGAGCTTGAGGGCCTGGCGCAGCCGCGGAACCACCTTCCCGTTCAGCAGCGGCCGCGGTGCCTTGGAGGAAAGGAACGTGGTCAACAGCGGGACCGGCGAGTCGATGGGGTCCCCATCCTTCCAGTGCTCGATCTGGACCGGGCAGTAGTGGGCGGCGGATTGTTCGTGGACCAGGACCGGCAGCCCCCGGATGGCCAGGCCCACGTCCAGCTGGAACTCCACCTCCGGGGGAAAGGACTTGCCCACCATGAAACCCACCAGTTCCACCTCGACCTTGAGGTCGCCGAACAGGAACCGCTGGAGGTTCTGGTAGCCCTCTTCGGAGTTGACTATGCCGTAGCGTCCGCTGTGGCTGCGATGCACCACCGCCACCACGGTGCCTTTGACCGCGGCGTTTTCGATCTGGACCAGTCCGTCGCTGCGGGCACCCACCGCCTTGGAGGAAAGGCCCAGGGCGACGTCGTAGTCCTCGGGGTTGGAGCCCACAAGGCAGAACAGGTCCTCCAGGGGGAACCCGTCATCGGGCATCTCGGTGGCCCGGAAGTTTTCGCGGGTCAGGGTCTGCCTGAGCGCCGGCGGCGTGAGGTATTCGTACATCCGGTCGGGTCCGAAGATGTCGGCCCCCTGGATCCGGGTGGCGTCCCGGAGCCTCTCGAGCAGGCCGAAGCCGACGGCGAATTTGATGCCGCCGTGGGGGGTGGCATACGTGAAGACCCGGGCAACGTATCTGGCCCCCGCTGCGGGGTCGATTCCGCCGTCGCCGGCCAGGCTTTCCGGGATGACCCGCTGCAGCAGCGAGCGGCAGATGAGCCCGCCCATGGAGTGGGCCACCAGGAAGACCTTAGGTGCCCCGGTCTTTTCCAGCACGAGTTTGATCATGCTGAACAGGTCCCGTGCCGCTTCCTCGAACGAGAAGTTTTCGGGGTCCGCGTCGAAGGTGTCCGCCGCCTCGTCGTAGAAGCGGTGGATCCAGATCGATGCCGGATTCACGGAGTTGGCATCCACGCTGTTGAGGAATGCCAGCTGGTCCCCGTGGACCGGCACCTCGTACTGGTGGTCTGCCACCAGGCGCAGCATCGGGGACTCGAACTGGTGGAATCGTGCCCGCCCGCTGCCGTCGGCACGGACATGGACTGAGCCCTGGCTGAAGCCGTAGAAGGGATCGTCAACGGCGCTGTTGACGGCGGAGCCGGTGCCCGCGAACCCGCGGACGTAGATTACCGGCAGGCGGCCGTCGTGAAGGGCATTTCCCATGGGGAGAGTGCAGCACGGGTGCCGTTACGGCCGCGTTACTGCCTACAGGGGGCCGAATGCCGGGCGGACGCCCAGGAAGGCGCTCGCGAGGCGGTCTGCCACGGGGTGTTCTGCCGCCGCCTGCCGGTCCCGCAGGTCGGCCACGAGGCCCGTGAGGGAGGCGGAGGGCTGCAGGCCCATGTCCGTCTCCAGCTGCTCCCGGTACCGCTCGTAGGCTCGAAGCGCCGCCCCCGGATTTCCCCGCTGGAGTTCGCCTTCGATGAGGAACGAAACGGCGCCCTCGAACAAAGGCTCGATTTCCAGGGTGGCGCGTGCAGCCTCCGTTGCTGTTTCGGGGTCACCGGCGGCAAGGGACTTCCGTGCCACCAGGGCGAGGGCCTGGAGGCGGTCCTGCGTCAGGCGGTTCTGGGCGAAAACCACCCAGTCCTCGTACCAGCCCGGGAGGAGTTCCGCGTCCCGCAGCTCGCGCAGCAGGGAGGCGGCGCTTCCGGTATGCCGGCCATCCCGCAAGGCCTGGATCTGGGACCGGATCCGCTGCACGTCCACCTCAACCCGCTCGTCAAGCGACAGCGTTGCCCCGCCGTTGACGATCAGCCCGGGCACCTCGCGGGAAATGAGGTGGACGCTGACCCGCAGGCTTTCCAGGGCCCTGGCGTCCGGGTACTCCGGCCACAACAGGCCGCTGAGATGGGCACGCAGGCTTGGTCCACGGAGGGCCAGGGATGCAATGAGCCGCTGCTGCCGTGTCGCAACGTGGAGGGTCACATCGTCCCGGCGGAGCCGCCAGGACCGAAGTAACTCCAGTTTCAGATCCCCATTATCGACCGTGCCCATCGAAACCTGATTTCCGGTTTGTCAAAAAGATGGAGGAGGTATGAATGAGGATCCACAGTACGAACGGCGCTGTCAATAATCTATTTCCCCTTTTTCATAGGAGAGAGCACGCTCTCCTATAGCAGTAAAAAAGTGTCATAGGGGGTTGGGGTTTACTTCAGCGTCGGGATCAGGGACTTTAGGGGTGCGCCAACGGAAGGTCCGGTCGGGAGTTTGGGCGCGGACGACGTCGGACGGGGCCGTGTTGCCGTCCCTGAAGTCCCCGACGGCGTGGGCGAGGGTGGCCTCGACGACGGGGGCTCCGTCGTCGAACGTGTGGTGGGTGGCAGGGTCGCTGCGGGGGCGACGCCGGCAGCCATCCCCAGCGGGACTGAAATGCCCCTTTTTGCTGATGACTTTGTAGCGTCCGGGGCGGCGACGGACACTTCCAGGGTTGCGTCCCGCACCTTGGTGGTGGCCCATTCCCCGCGGACAACGCAGGTTTCGCCGGGTTTCAGGATGCCGGTGCAGCCGTTGAAGATGACGCGGAAGGCGGTGTTGTTGAGGCCGGCGTCGGGCACCGTCACCTCGGAATCGGTGCCGTTGGTGATTTCGATCGACTCGACCGTGCCGGCTTCCGCGAGGGGCCCTGCCTGTCCGGGCTGGACGATCCAGTTCTCCTCGCCGATCCGCACCCGGTTCTCGACCACCGGTTCGGCGTCCTTGGTCCGGGCACTGCCTCCGGTGCCGCCGGGGGTCCCTGCGCAGGATGACAGGAGAGCCAGTCCAAGCAGGCAGGCAATGCATTTTTCTGTTGCTGAATTTCCCATTTTCAGCCTCCCGGAAGGAATTCGACCCTGAATTCCGGATTGTCGTCCAGAATGATCGCCACGCCGGTATCGCGCCGCCAGCCTTCGGGCAGGAGAAAGAACTTGTCGGCACTCCGGGTGACGAATTTCAGCCCCGTGTATTTGAAGTGGTATTTCGCGTCCGGATCGGTAATCCTGTCCTCGCGGACCGGGCTGGCGAGGGCCAGTGACTGGACGCTGTACACCACCACGGAGGGGCGTTTCGCCAGCTCGCGGGCATATTCCCGGGACCTGCCGGTACCCAACGCCCCCGCGTACAGGGAACAGGCCCAGAACAGTGCCAGGACCACCAGCAGCACCGCGCACACGTAGCCGAGCTTTTCCCACATGGGCGGGCGCCTGAACCTGTCACCGCCGGACGTGGCCAGCCTGCGGAGCACCCAGAAGGCGTAGGCGCTGACCGCAACGCCGGTGCCCAGGGCCGCCGGTTCGAAGAGGAACGGGGTGGCGAAGGGCGGTTCCTCGAACATGACCCACACGCCGAGGGCGGTGATGAGGATGCCCGCGCAGAGGATGGTTGCCGCACCGAAGCGGAGGTACGGGTTGAAGCCGGGCCGGCCGATGATGCTGGCGGTAAGCGCGTGGATGCCAATGCAGACAAGGCTGATGAGCAGGATGGAGATGGCAGGCACGATTATCGCGTCGGCGCTGCGCAGCAGATAGTCGACGGTGGAGTATTCGAGGATGCTTTGGTCAATCCCGAAATAGGCGGTGCGGGTCGCCGTCATGGTCCAGCCGAACCAGAACGCGAGCGCGGTGGCGACCGTGCTCAGGGGCGCGATGATGGCGAACCACTGCACGATCGTGTGGCTGAGGTCTGCACCCGTGGCGCCTGCCGCTGGGCCCTTCCGCCGCACGGCGCCGAACCGGGCCGCCGCCGCGGAGGACCCACGGCTGCGCTGCGCGCCCGGCCGCCGTCGAGGAACCCCGTCCGGATTCACTGCTGCTCCTCATGCCTGGTGGGCATTTCGCATTTGCTCACACGCGCCGTTACTGCGGCGTTACTGCCCGGGAAGAAGCGCGTACGACGGCGGCACGCGGCTTGGATTGCGAAAGGCCCGGAAGGTGTGAAGCAGGCTCAGCCGTCCAGTTCAGTCCTGCGGAACCGCAGCTCCCGCAATGTCCTGTTCAGGGGCGGCCCGGCAAATGGCAGTGCCTCCAGATCGATCCGGGCCGCGGCCGCCAGCGCGGTTTTGTTGGCCGAGCCCGCAGCGCGTTGCGGCAGTCCGACGCTGTCCGCGAAATCCTGCCAGTGCCGTGCTTTGAGGTTTTTGTCCTTCCCGGCAAGAGTCATGGCCATCGTGTCGTCGCCGTACAGGAGTGTGCACGGGATGTCGTACACGGGCGCGATGGTCCAGGTGCCGGGCCGGCTTTCAAGGATGGAGGCGTTCTTGGCGTGCAGATCGCCGTTGCCCGTCAGCCAGGCGAAAACGAACTGCAGGTAGAGGTTCCGCACGGCGACAGCCCTGGCCTTGCAGAGCCCGGCAAGGGCCAGCACGGCGTCCTCGGAAGATACGGCGTATTTGGAGGCCGGCGGGAGGTTCATCACCTGGGCTGCATCCTCCTGCGCGTACCTGGCCGGTCCGGCGCCGTGGCCGCGGTCGAAGCGTTCCACCAGGAGGCCCTGCCGTCCGTTCCGGTCACTGACGATGTTGTGTTTGGCCACCGGAATTTTCAGGATGTGCGCGGCTGTCAGGTGGGCGGCTTCATTCACCACCAGGTGGGGTTTCCGGGGCGGGTCGAGCTTGAGGATGTAGCGCCGGCCGGCCAGTGCCACGGGCGTTGTCAGCATGGACGCGCTGGCCTTGGCCTGGACGCCCGGGAGGCCATGCGGGTCCACGGCATCGGCCAGTGCGGCGAAATCCAGCTCACCAGGCCTGGAGGTGTCGGCCAATGGCCCCGGCTCCTCGGGGACCCGGCCCGCCGGGACAACCTGCACGTCGCCGGGCACATCCGCGCCGACCGCCAACAGCAGGCTCAGTTCATCGCCCAGGGAGGTTTTCACGGCATCCCTGAGAACGTTCAGCCGATGGCCTTCGGGCAGGAGGCCGGAAAAGAACGCCGGCAGGGCCCCGCTGGGAGCTTCCACCGCGTCCGGCGTGAGCGGCAGCGTGGTGGCGACGGGACCGGACGGGTCATCCAGGTAGCCGGACGTGTAGGAGAAGGTCACGGTCCCCGCGCCCGTCCGGTTCAGGTGCCCCGCGAGGCGGCCGGCCTTGTACACGTCGGCGCTGCGGACCCGTTTCAGGCTGGGCAGGTCCTCAGTCATCGACTGCCCTCAGATGAAGTCCGAGGGCGTTGGCGGCAGCCGCGACGGCCTGCAGGGAGGGGTTGCCGGCGCCTGATTCGATGGCCCTGACGGTGCGCACCGACGTGCCGATCAGTTCGGCGAGGGTCTCCTGGGTGATGCCGGCATCTTTCCTGGCGCGCCGGATGCTGGACCCAACATCCGCGATGTCACCCATGGTTCCCTCCGAACCGGAAATATGTTGCCGAAACAGGCATCTTCGTATCCAAGGATGCCGTATTCGCCGAGAATCGGCAAGATATTGCCGAAAAAGCGACAATAGAACGATTTTCCCGTTCCATAATGCTGGACCGGCAACTTCTTGCCGGTCGCCATACTCCGGTCCCCGTCGAGAGGTGAGAGAAGGGTTGCACAACCGTAACCCGGGCTTCATTCCTTCCCCGCACCACACCGGCTACTGTCAGGTGCACCATCCGGGATACAACGGAAGAAGCACGATGAGCATCGACATCGAAATCGGCAGCGGCCTGAGCAACGAGGACGCAGCGCACTTTGCAGCCACCACTGAAGCAATCACCACAGCGATGCAACTAGTACAGGCAAGCCACCCCGCCTACAGCTGGGTATGGACGCACGAGATTCGGTGCCGGGGATGCCACGCCAGCCTGGACATACCCGCACTCGCCAGCACCAAGGCAAACGCGGACAAGGCGTTTGAAGCACATCAGTCAGCCCAGATGGACGCCTGGCTGGCTACGGATTCGGGAACGGCGGGCCGGTCCGCAGGAACGCCGCAATAGCAGGGAAGGCAGGCTGCGGCGGACACCCGCAGATGTTTCGACACGCATAAACGCTGGCGCTGCCCGTATATCGGGTGCGCCAACGTTTATGCGCCTCATGAATGATTTAGCGCGTCGAAAACGGCGGGGCTAGAGGTCCGCCAGGAGGGACGTGGGGTTTTCGATCGCGTCGGCCACGAAGCGGAGGAAGCCGGCCGCTGTGCCGCCGTCGCACACCCGGTGGTCGAACGTCAGGGTCAGCTCGGTGACCTTGCGGACGGCCAGCTCGCCGTTGACCACCCAGGGCTTGTCGATGATCCGGCCCACGCCAAGGATGCCCACCTCCGGGTGGTTGATGATCGCCGCGGAACCGTCGACGCCGAACACGCCATAGTTGTTCAGCGTGAACGTCCCGCTGCCCAGCTCAGCCGGGGTCGCCTTGCCGTCCCGGGCCACCTGGGTGAGCCGGCGGATCTCGGCGTCCAGCTCGCGTGCGCTGAATTTGTCAGCGCCGCGGACCGACGGCACCACCAGGCCCCGGTCGGTCTGCGCGGCGATCCCCAGGTTGATGCCGTCGAACCCGACGATCTCCTGGGAACCGTCCTCCGCCGTCTCGATCCGGGTGTTCAGCTCCGGATACTTTTTTAGCCCGGCTGTGACAAATCGCGCGATGAACGCCAGCAAGCCCGGAACCTCGGCGCCGTTGGCCTTCATTCCCTCGCGGAGTTCAAGCAGCGCGGTGGCATCGACGTCCACCCACACCGTGGCCTCCGGGATCTCGGACCGGCTGCGGGCCATGTTCGCGGCCACGGCCTTCCGGACCCCGCGGACCGGGGTGCGGGTTGCGATGCCGAGGCCCGTGCGGGCGTCCGTGGTTTCCGGTGATGGAGCCTGTCGAGATCCCGGGGTTTCGACAGGTTTGGTTACGACAGGCTTGGTCTCGACGGGCTCAGCGACCGGCGCGTGGATCGCAGCCTCCACGTCCCGCCGCATGATCAGTCCGCTCTCGCCCGAACCGGAGAGCCCGCCGAGGTCCACGCCGTGTTCCTTGGCCATCCGGCGGACCAGGGGCGAGATCACGGCGCCGAGCTTGCCCGGCACGCGGGTGCGGAGGAGCGCGAGCTCGTCCTCCTTGGTCTCACCAAGTTTGGTTTCCTGCGGCTCCAGCACCGACACCGAAGCTTTGGGAGCACGGGTACGCCGCGCCTGGCCATGCCCGCCTGAAGTGCCATAACCGATCAACACATTTCCAGATCCGGCCTTCTCCTCCTCGCGGTAGGTTTCCGCATCGTCCGCAGGACGAATGCTGTCCGGCGAAGGGGCGGGGGCGGCATCATCCGCGGCGACACCGGAACCGGAAGCACCAACAGGCATGACAGAGATCAGCGGCTTCCCCACGTCGATGGTCTCCCCCGGCTTCCCGTGCAGCTCAGCCACGATTCCGGCGTACGGGGACGGAACCTCCACGGAGGACTTGGCGGTCTCCACCTCGGCGATCGGCTGGTCAACAGCAATCGTGTCACCCACGGCAACATGCCAGGACACCAACTCGGCCTCGGTCAGCCCCTCGCCCAGGTCGGGCAGCAAAAACACTCGCGGTTCACTCATGGAATCAGTCCTCCCACTGCAGGTCGTCGACGGCGTCGAGGATGCGGTCCACGCCGGGCAGGTAATACTTCTCGAGTTTCGGGGCCGGGTACGGGACGTCGAACCCGGTGACGCGGCGGATCGGGGCGGCCAGGTAGTGGAAGCAGCGCTCCTGCACCCGGGCCACGATCTCGGAGGACACGGACGCGAACCCGTGCGCCTCGGCGATCACCACCGCCCGGCCGGTCTTCCGCACCGAAGCAGCAACGGTCTCATCGTCGAACGGGACAAGAGTCCGCACGTCGATGACCTCCAGCGAGCGCCCCTCCAGCGCCGCCGCCTCGGCGGCAGCCAACGCCGTGGGCACGGACGGGCCGTACGCAACCAGCGTCGCGTCGGTGCCGGGACGCGCGACGGCGGCACGCCCCTCAGAACCAAGCCCCGCCGTCGTGCCTTCCGAGTGAAGGCGCCGCAGCTCCGCAAGGTCCACGGTGTCCTTGGTCCAGTACATCTTCTTGGGCTCCATGAAGACCACGGGGTCGTCCGAGTCGATGGCCTCGCGGAGCATCCGGTAGCCGTCCGCCACGGTGGCCGGGGTGTAGACCTTCAGGCCGGCGGTGTGGGCGTAGTAGGACTCGGAGGAGTCGCAGTGGTGCTCCACTCCCCCGATGCCGCCGCCGTACGGGATGCGGATCACCAGGGGCAGCTTCACGGCCCCGCGGGTGCGGTTGTGCATCTTGGCCACGTGGCTGACGATCTGTTCGAACGCGGGGTAGGCGAACGCGTCGAACTGCATTTCGATGACCGGGCGCATCCCGTTGATGGCCATGCCCACGGCCATGCCCACGATGCCGGACTCGGCCAGCGGGGTGTCGAAGCAGCGCTGCTCACCGAAGGTGGCGGTGAGGCCGTCGGTGATGCGGAAAACC
Organism: Arthrobacter sp. C152; assembly: GCF_054890965.1. Taxonomy (NCBI): domain Bacteria; kingdom Bacillati; phylum Actinomycetota; class Actinomycetes; order Micrococcales; family Micrococcaceae; genus Arthrobacter; species Arthrobacter sp. C152. Next base: position 23,821 of record NZ_JBTZSU010000029.1, on the reverse strand, counting down.
CCGCCCAGGGTGCCCACGTCCTCGCCGAACACCAGCACGGAGGAATCGGCGGACATGGCGTCGGCCAGGGCGGTGTTCAGGGCCTTGGCCATGGTGACCGGCTGCGGCCCGGACGCCTCGGCGGACGCGGCCGCGGAGGCGGCGGCCCGGGCGGTGGCGGCGGAGACGTTGCCGTTGGCCTCGGACGAGGTGGTGATGGTGGGGCTCACTTGCCGGCCTCCTGTGCAGCGGATTCAGATGATGCGGCGTCGCGGGCCAGCTCGTCGGCGAGCATGGCGGACTGTTCCTTTAGCTGAGGCGTCTGCGCCGCAAAGACGTGGCGGAAGAGCTCCTGCGGATCCACCGGAACGTCCTCGCCCAGGCCGTCACGCAGCTGCGTGGCAACCGCCTCCGCCCTCGAACGGATCCGTGCCTCGCCGTCGTCGTCCAACAGCCCGCGCCCGGTGAGGTACGTCCGCATCCTGTTGACGGGGTCCTTGGCCCGCCACTTGGCAACCTCGGCGCTTTCCCGGTAGCGGGTGTCGTCGTCGGCGTTGGTGTGGGCCTGCATGCGGTAGGTGTTGGCTTCCACCAGCAGCGGGCCCGAGCCGCCCCGGCAAAGCGCAACGGCGCGGTCCAGGACGGCGAGGAGGGCGACGACGTCGTTGCCGTCCACGCGTTCGCCCGCCATGCCGTACCCCACGGCCTTGTGCGCGAGCGACGGCGCCACGGACTGGTGCGCCAGCGGCACCGAGATGGCGTACTTGTTGTTCTGGACGAAGAAGATGACGGGCAGGTGGAAGACGGCGGCGAAGTTGAGGGCCTCGTGGAAGTCGCCTTCGCTGGTGGCGCCGTCGCCGCACATGGCCAGCACCACGGTGTCCTCGCCGCGGAGCTTGGCGGCGTGGGCGACGCCGACGGCGTGCAGCAGCTGGGTGGTCAGCGGCGTGCACTGGATGCCCACCCTGTATTTGAGGGGGTCGTAGCCGCCGTGCCAGTCGCCGCGGAAAATGGTCATAGCCTCCACGGGGTCCACGCCGCGGGTCATGACGGCGACGGCGTCGCGGTAGGTGGGAAACATCCAGTCACCCTCGGACAGGCACAGGGCGGCAGCCACCTGGCAGGCTTCCTGGCCGTGGCTGGAAGGATAGACGGCCATGCGGCCCTGCCGGACCAAGGCGGAGTTCTGGTCGTTGACGCGGCGGCCGACGACGAGCTGTTCGTACGCCGCCAGCAGTTCGTCATCGCCGGGCACAGGGTATTCGTGGCCGGGCTGGGTGCCCTGCTCACCGTGCGGAATGAGCCGGCCGTCCGGATCCACCATCTGGATCTGGTGCCGGGCGGGGAGCATGTAGTCCTCCACCGTGATGCCAAACTTCTTCACAGCCTCCGTGAGCGCATTGTCAGGCGCCGCGGGGCCGGCGGTATCCGGCGCGGTGTGGTCTGCGGAGATCGTCATTGGTCCGTCCTTCGGTAGCCACTATTCCCTCCCAGTATTGTCCTGAGGCTGGTTTCGTATCCAGCTTCTGCGGGAATCGTGGAGAAGCTGCTCCGATCTGGCTACCCTGGAAGACAAATCGTCACTGTGACGTGCATTACCGAGCGGGGCCGTGGACAAAATGCTGCGGCCCCGTCGGCGGACGGGACAGCCCTTGGAATCCCACACGAACCACAGGGAAAGCCGTGGATTGCGACAGGATCCGCCCAAGTCAGGCCACTCGGGACGGGAGCTGGCCTACCGTTGAACCATGCCTCCTCCCTACAGCGAACCGCCTGCCGATCCCGACAGCCAGGTTCCTCACCTGCCTTTGCTGGACCTGGCAGTCCTGCGCGAACTGGAGGACCAACTGGAGGGTCCGCTGGTCCAGGGTTTCGCCAGGGACTACATCGGAATGTGGGACTACCGCTGCGAGCGCCTGGTCAGGGCCCTGGCCTGCCACGAGGGCAACGCCGAGGCCCTTGATGCCGCCATCAGCCTGCGGGTCACCTCGCGGATGCTCGGGGGCCTGCGCCTGGCCGGCCTGACCGCTGCGTTGGAGAAACAGATCACGGACGGATCGCTGCGCGGAGCCGGCGCACTCCTGGGCGAGATCCGGCGGTGCGGACAAGTGACCGTCGAGCAACTGCGGCTGCGCTACTGCGCACAGGCCTGAGCCCCTGACCGGATTTCAGCTGGTTGCAGTGCCGAGGCTCCGGGGCGTGGCCATCATCGCCTCGATCCGCTCGCGTACTTCCCGGGGACGGAACGGCTTCGTGATGTATTCATCGGCTCCGGCATGCAGGGCGTTGAGCACGTCAGGCCCGCCGGTCCGCCCGGTGAGCATCACGATGTACGCATCACTGCAATCGCGCATGCGGCGCAGGACTTCGATGCCGTCCATGTCCGGCAGGCCCACATCCAGGGTCACCAGGGCGGGCCGGATGGCCTTGACTGCCCGAAGCCCTGAGGCGCCGTCCACGGCGGTGTGCACATCGAATCCGATCCGGCTTAGCATGCCTTCCAGCAGGTTCCGCACGTCCTGGTCGTCTTCGACAACTACAGCCGCACCCAAAGCATCCATGGTCCCCCCATAGAATCAGCAGCATCCCGCGGACCCAGCGCCCGCGGTGATTCACACCCCCCGGTCCCCACCGTACAGCGCGGGGGGAATTTGCGCATTGAATTTGCGAGATTGCCCGGGCGTTGCATGGAGTTCTCCCAAAGGACGGCCAGAGTGCGCCTTTGTATGGGCTCCCGGCAGTAACCGTGGAAAGGTGCCGGAATCGGCCTACTATGGGAGACGAATTGTCACTGTGGCATGGATGACCGGACGGGAGCCGTGGAGGAAATGGCGGGCAAGGATGCGGCGGCGGAAGTTCCGCTGGACGAGATCGACCGGGCCATCATCCGCGAGCTCACCCGGGACGGCCGGATGTCCGTGACGCAGGTGGCGGAGAACGTGCACATCTCCCGGGCGCACGCCTACACCCGGATCGCCAGGCTCACCGGCGACGGCGTGCTGACCAGGTTCACGGCCCTGGTGGATCCCATCAAGGCTGGCCTGAAGTCCTCCGCCTACGTGACGCTGAAGCTGAAGCAGGACTCGTGGCGCGAGCTGCGTGACCAGCTGGGCGCCATCCCGGAGGTGCACCACATCGCGCTGGTGGGCGGCGACTTCGACGTGATCCTGCTGGTCCGCGCCGTGGACAACATCGACCTTCGCCGGGTCATCTTCGACCAGCTGCAGACCATGCCGGGGGTGCTGGATACGCAGACGTTCCTGGTATTCGAGGATGTCGATACGCGGTAGCGCGATTACCGCCCCCGCCCCTGGACTCCTTACAGTGGATACCGGCACCATCGGGATGAAAGGGCGGCGAATGGCATGACTGCCCCGTTCCGCTTCCCCCGCGCCGCCGCCTTCACCACCGCGATGATCGCCCTGGCCGCCGGCGCCCACATCATCGCCGGTGGTTCGCTGCCGCAACCGGCAGTCCTCGCCGGCATCACCGCACTGGTACTGGCGCCGGTGATGATCCTGGCCAAGTTCAAGCTCACAACGCCGGTCACGGCCGTGCTGCTGGTGGCCAGCCAACTGGTCCTCCACCAGGCCTTCAATGCCCTTTCGCTGTCCACGGGACCCGGTTCCGCCCCGGCCGGCCACCTGCACGGCAGCGGGTTGGCGCACCTCCCGGTGGAATCCCTGGCGCCGGAGCACGCCGCCACCCCGGGAACCCTGATGCTGATCCTGCACGCGGCAGCCACCGTCGCCACGGCGGTGGTCCTGGCCCGCGGCGAAGCAGCCGTGTGGGCCCTGGCTGCGTGGCTGCGGCCCCTGGTCCGGATCCTGACTGCGGTGCTGATTCCAGACTGGCCGCTCCTTCCGGCGCCGGCCGCCGTCGTCGTACCTTCCCGCTGGCGAAACCTCAGGCTGCCGGCCCGCCGTGGGCCGCCGGTGGTCCGCGCCGCCCACTGAGCGGCACCTGACCCACCGGCTGATCCGGCCCGGCCCCCTGCCAGGGGCGACATCAATATCACCGGGTTACCCAGCTGCGTTTCCCCTTTTCGCGCCGCCGCTCCAGCGGCCCCTTGGCGCACCCCGTTTTTGGAAGGCCTGTCATGAAAACCACGCTTCGCCGTACCCTCAAAACCCTCACCGCCGTCACGGCCGCTTCGGCGCTGACCGTCGTGGGCGCCGCAGCCGCCTCCGCGCACGTCACCGTAAACCCGGACGACACCGGCGCCAACGGCTACTCGCACCTGACGTTCAACGTCCCCAACGAATCGCCCACCGCGAAGACCAGCAAGCTCGAGGTCAAACTTCCCACGGACACTCCCTTCACATCGGTTTCGGTGAAGCCGGTGGAGGGCTGGAGCGCCCAGGTCATCACCAGTGACCTGCCCGCGCCGGTCACCGTGTCCGGCGCGACGGTCACCAAGGCGCCGAGCAGCGTCGTGTGGACAGCCGACGAGGCCCACCAGCTCGGCCAGAACCAATACCAGTCGTTCTCGCTGTCCGTCGGCCGGCTCCCCGCCGAAGGCACCAAGGTCACGTTGAAGGCGGCCCAATCGTACTCCGACGGGACCGTGGTGAACTGGGACGAGGAAAGCACCGAGGGCCAGCCCGAGCCCAAGCACCCGGCGCCGTCCTTCACCACCACGGCCGACGACGAAGCTGCCGCCGCCACGGCATCGGCGGCACCGGCTGCGGCGGCCGTGGCCCAGACGTCGGAAACCAGCAGCGATGGTGCATCGGTGTGGGGCGTCGTCCTGGGCGCCGCCGGCCTGGTCCTCGGCGGAACCGCCCTGGGGCTTGTCCTCGCCGGCCGCCGCACCCGCACGGCCGCCAAGTAGCATCGCGATCCGGGGCCCGCGGCGGGGCCTTCACCCCGCCGCGGCCCGGACCCCAGCATCATCCGAGAGGACCGGTCCATGAAGACACAACCCAACGGCCGCGGGGCCTGGCTCCCGCGGTTCCTGCTCACCCTGGCCACGGCGGCGTTCCTGATGGTTCCCGCCGCCGCGGCCCAGGCCCACGACGTCCTGGAGGCCAGCGAACCGGCCAGCGGCTCCACGGTCCACAGCGTTCCGGACAAAATTGGCCTGACCTTCGACCACACCCCGATCGCCATCGGTTCAGTCGTCCGCGTCGAGGACGCCACGGGAACGGACCAGGCCGACGGTCCCGTCGTGATCGTGGACAACCATGTGACCCAGGCCGTCAAGGCGGAAGCGCCGGACGGCAAGTACACGGTGGTGTGGCGCGTTGTTTCCTCCGACGGCCACCCCATCGAAGGAACCTTCACCTTCACCGCGGACGCGGCGTCGACCCCCGGTGCGGCGGCACCGGCGGAACGCCCGACGGCGGCAGGCACCGGCGCGGGCATCGAGGCAGGCGTGGTCATCGCCGCCGCCGCGGCAGCGGTGCTGGTGGCGGCATTGGTTGTGCTGGCACTGTTGGTCAGGCGCAGGCTCCGCCCGGCGGAATCCGACCGGTAGCGGCGCATCGCCTGGACAAGGGCGGTAGCACCGGCTTGGCCACCGGCCGGGATGGGTAAGGTCTGATCATGATCCAGGCGGCGGCCGTGTCCGCACTGACGTCCTATCACTGGCTGGGGATTCCCATCGCCGCCGGCGGCGCGGTCCTGCTCGCCCTGGGCACGCTGTTCCAGCACCGGGCGGTGGAAGGCCAGCCGGCGGCCTCCGGGCGTGCGGCGGGCAGCATGGGCGGCGGACGCCTGCAGGCGCTGGTCCGGAAACCCCTGTGGCTGGGCGGGACGGCGATGCTGGGCGCCGCGATCCTGCTCCAGCTCACCAGCCTGCGGTTCTCGCCGCTGATCGTGGTGCAGCCTATCGGCGCGGTGGCGCTGGTGGTAACCACCCTGGCCACCGCCCGGATGACCCGCCGGTCCCCCGGGCGCCGGGCCCTGACCGCCGTCGCCCTCTGCGTGGGCGGCGTGGGCGTGTTCGTGGCTGTGGCAGCACTGTCAGCGCAGGACGTGGAGATCAGCGACCGGCACCTGGTCACCATCCTGGTGGTGCTTGCCGTGGTGTTGGCCGGCATTGGCGTGATTTTTGCCTTGTGGCGGCACCGCTCGGGCGCCGTGGTGTTTACCGCCGGTGCGGGCATCCTGTTCGGGTTCGTCGCCGCCCTGGCCAAGACGGTTATCGGCCGCCTGTTCCAGGGCGACTTCGAGTGGCTGTCCCTGACGTGCCTGGCGGGGCTGCTCATCGCCGCCCTCGGGGGAAGCTTCCTGGTCCAGAACGCCCATGCCCGGGGAACACCCGAACTCGTGGTCGCAGGCCTGACCGTCATCGATCCGCTCGTCGCCGTCGCCATCGGCATCACCATCCTTGGCGAGGCGGACACGGCGCCGCCGCTGGCCATCGTGCTGTTCCTCCTGTCCGGGGCAACCGCCGTCGCGGGGGTCTTCCTGCTGGAAACGGTCAAGAAGCAGCCCAGGCCCGAAGCCGACCAGGTGGACTCCAGCGCCTGACATTGCGCGGTTCCGGGAAACCGCCACACTGGAAGCATCACGGAAGGAGCGGACATGCCCAAGGTGGAGTTTGACATGGATTCCCGTGTCCCCGCGGACAAGATCCGGGACGCGCTGCTGGACTTCAGCCCGCGCCGGCCAGAGATCTGGCCCGGCATCTACCCGCCCATGTATGAGGTGTACGAGGTGGGAGGCACCTATGCGGACATCAGGGAGGGCAGCAAGGCTCCCGGCGGCACCGTCTGGGCGAAGGAACACTATGACTGGTCAGCCCCCGACACCGTGACCTGGACGGTGCGCGAGAGCAACTTCTGCGCCCCGGGCAGTTATGTGGCCGCACGGATCACGCCGAGGGACAACGGGTCGCGGCTCCACATCACCTGGAACCGGACCCCCACCAGCCTGGGGGGCCGCATTGCAGCGTTCGTTATTGTCGTGACTCGCGGTGCGCCCGTGGCCAGCTCCTTGCGCAAGGGCCTTCAGCGCCTCGAAACACAGGGAGCGGGCTGACCAGGCCAGCCTGACCGACAGGGCGGGCCGTCACTTGCGGCGGCGCACCACCAGCACGATGTAGAGGGCGACGCCGACTGCCACCAGTGCCCCGACGCTGGCTCCTGCGGTTGTACCGTCGAACACGCCACGACTCCTTCAGGCCGACAGGCTCTTTAGAGGCACAGCGTACCCGGATCAGGCGGTGTCCGGCACCTGTCTACGCGGCCGCGAAGACATTCAGCATTTCCCCAGCCTTCGCTCCTATAGTCATCCCGTGCCGTCCCGCATGGGCACGGCCGGACGGATGCGCGTATTTGGAAGGACACACCGTGGTGAAGCCAACAATCCCGTCGATGAAGACCCGCATCGGAGTAGGTGCGGCCGCTATCGTTGCGGCCGGCGCCATGGCCGTCGTCGGCGTCAATGTGGCGTCCGCATCACCCGGTTCAACACCCGCTTCCACGATGGCCCCCTCCCCCGCTGCCACGGACGGCGCGAAGGCAGGGCACCGCTTCGGTGGCCTGCAGGCGTTCCTTCGCCTGAATGCCGACAGCCCGCAGGCTGCCGGAGACCGTGCCGCGGAAGCAGCCACGGCCCTGGTCAACCACCCGCAGCTGTTCGCGAAGCTCCCCGCCGCCCTCCAGGCGGACGTGACCACCCTCAAGGATGCCGCCCCGGCCGACCGGGTGAAGGACGCCTACAAGATCAAGACCACCGCCCTGTCCGGCGGTTATGGCGCCGAGATCCAGAAGCGCGCGGAAGCTGCGGAGAAGACCGCCACCGGTCTTGCCGGCCTGCGCCAGGAACTGCGCAAAGCGTTCAGTTCGGACAACCCGGGGGCCGGGCTGCAGAAGGTTGCCGACCAGCTGATCGGCCACCCGAAGCTGTTCGCCAAGCTCCCCGCCAATCTCCAGGCGGACCTGACGGCACTCAAGAACGCCGCCCCGGCGGACCTGGATGCCCAGGCGAACAAGATCAAGGACACCGCCCTGAACGGCGGCTACGGCGCCCGGGTCCAGAAGATGGCCGAAGGGCTCGAAAAGAAGGCTGCAGCAACCCCGGAGTCGTAGCTTCCGGCAGCCAAAATATTCGCCGTTGCGGTCGCATTCGGGCGAGGAGCTTAATGAACCTCAGAGCGCCGCTCCGTCGCTCTATCCAGGAAGCGGAACGCTAAAGCTGCATCTTATGGGGGTGGTTTCCCATGAGCTCCACATACGCCGCCCGGGCCCGTGCTGCGGTGCTTGCTGCGGTCCTCGCCCTGTCCGGCTGCACCTACACCGGCCCGGACGAGACGCCGTCGCCGACCGCCCCGGCCGAGCTTGACTCACTGGACCACCAGGCGGAGCTGTTCATGGACCGGGGTGCCGTGTCCGCCGTCGTGCAAGTGCGCTGGCCGGGCGGCGCGTGGTCCAAGGCGTACGGCGTCCGCGACCTCGATACCAAGTCACCGGCCCAGCCCAGCGACCTCGTGGAGGTCGCGAGCGTCACCAAGACAATGACTGCGGTCACCGTCCTGAAGCTGGTCGACGACGGCCTCATCGGCCTCGACGATCCCGTGAACAACCTCATCCCCGGGTTCACGGCGCTGCTCCACCCGCCCGGGCCGGTCACCGCCAGGCAGCTTCTGGGCCACATTTCCGGCGCGCCCGAATTCACGGACGTGCTGTACAAGGATGTGGACGTCCGGGCCGCCGTAGGACATCTGCAGGTCACGCCGGAAACTGCGCTTCGAATGGCGGGGACCAAGCCGTGGGAACCCGTCTCCGTGGGCACGTTCAGCTACTCGAACACGGGGTATGTCGCGTTGGGCCTCCTGGTCGAGGCGCTGCGCCACAAGCCGTTCCGCCAGGTGCTGAAGGAGGAGATCATTGACCCGCTGGGGCTCAAGGACACCACCACCGGCCGGCTGGACCTCCACGAGCCCCGCCTCCTGCACGGCTACATCGCCCTTCAGGGAGATCGGCTGGACGTGACAGACAACTCGGACACGGCGGACTCGGCGCATGCGGGTGTCACCTCTACCGTGGCCGACGTGAACACGTTCTTCGCCGCCCTGTTCCAGGGCAGGCTCCTCTCGGCGGCAAGCATGGCGGAGATGAAGACCAAGCCAAGCCTGGCCCCGTACGGGCTCGGGCTCTGGACGTGGACCGGTGGCTGCAGGGGCGGCATGCGCTTCGAGGGGCGCGGCCAGTTCTGGACCTACATGACCGTGGCGGTGGCCTCCGAGGACGGCACCTACGTGGCCTCCATGACCGTGGTGCCGCCGGTGATCCCGCCGGAGAGCGAAGACCCCTCGGCTGCGAACACGCGGGACCTGATCGTCGGCCAGCTGGAATCCACGCTCAACGAGACTTTGGACCGCCTCTGCCAGCAGTGAAGTGCGCCGAACGAAAGTGCCGCCGCCTCATCTTGGGGGAAAATGAGGCGGCGGCACTTCACTCAAGATACGGCAGAAGCACAGCGGATCAGTCCCGAATCTGATCTTTCCGCCGAAATCTTGACGCTTTATTTACGGTGGAGGCGACGCCTTGACGGCCGGAGCCAACGGCCGCTGACTACCTGGAATGCGCGATCGAGGCGATCGCTCCGGTCTGCTCGTCGAGCAGGACAGTGTCGTTGCGCTGGTGGTGGAAGTTGAACATGGCATTCATGGATCCGGCGGTGGCATCCGCGGAGGCGTCACCGATCTGGCCGGTCTGCCAGTTCTCCTCAATGAAGCGAAGGATGGAGGCCTGGTCCGTTTCGGTGTGGTCCACAAAGTTCTTCTTCGCGTAGGGGGAAATGACCACCAGGGGCTGGCGGGGGCCGGGGCCGCAGCGGTCGGCGTAGCCGCCGGCCATCGGGATGCCGCTGGCTGCGGCGTCCTGGCACCAGGCGGCGTCATCGGCGGTGTTGGAGGAGTTCTTCACCTTCGCCGCGACGTGGTCGTACCAGCCGTCGGAGTCGTCGTAGGCGAGCACGACGGCGGTGTCGTCCCAGTTGCGGGACTGCTGGATCCGGTTGACGGTATTGGCGATGAAGTTCTGCTCGTCCACGGGGTCCGAGTAGGCGGCGTGGCCATCCTGGTACATGCCCGCCTTGAGGAAGGACACGGCCGGCATGTTGTCAGAGTCCACCACCTTGTTGAAATCGGTGAGGTCGTACTGGTGGTTGGCCTGCCCGTTGTGCCCGATCTCCGCGTCGGACGCCGGCGCCAGGTGGTGCGGGTTGGCGGTGGAGGCGTAGTACTGGAACGGCTGGTGGTGCGGGGAATAGTCGGTCACGCTGGCGCCGGCGGCGTTGGTGTGCGTTGAAAGGCACGACGCCGGGCTGGTCGCCGTTGCCGGGGTGGTCGGCGTGAAACCGCCCTGGAACCAGCCCCAGGAGACGCCCTTGCCGTTGAGCAGGTCGCCGATGTTGCTGCCGGTCATGCCGGCAAGGTTGTTCGTCTTGGCGTGGCTGTTGTTGGAGCAGTCGTCGTAGACGGGGTCGGGGTCGTTGATGACGGTGCCCACGCCCTTGGCGTCCGGCTGGCGGACGGCGCTGCTTCCCGTGGCGGGCGTGGCCACCGGCTCCCCGGCGGCGGTGTACTCCTTGGCGCCGTGGGTTTGCCCCGAGACCAGGTTCAGCGCGCCCGGGGTGGAGGGGCCGAACACGGTGCTGAAGTGGTTGTCGCTCATGGCGTAGTTCTGGGCGTAGTTCCAGATGCCGGTGACGGTGTTGCCGTCGTAGTAGTCCATGGTCAGCCCCGGGCGGCCGTACTGGTTGGTGCCGCACGCGTCGCGGCTGGTGTACTGGACGAACTTGTCCATGAGCCCGCCGTTGTAGGCCTTCTGTTCGGCGTTGTACCCGTGGTCCTGGTCGCAGGTGACGGCCTGCATGGGTGAGAGCCGGGCCGGCTGGACCGAGTTGGGGTTGTTGGGGGCGAGCAGGCCCGCGCTGGCCAGGGTGTTGATGTCCTTCGGGGTGTCTTCCGACGGCGTGAAGGAGGCGGCCTTGGTGCCGGCGCCCTGCTGCGTCTCGCCGGCGGTGTTGGCTGCCTGGGGGTAGGTGGCGAAGTAGTGGTCGAAGGAGACGTTCTCCTGGAAAATCACCACCACGTGCTTGATCGGCGTCGCGGTGCTGCCGGTGGTTTCCCCGGCGCTGGCGGGCCCGGTGCCCAGGCCGAAGAGTCCGGCCGTCAGGGCGGAGGCCGCCAAAGCCGTGGCGCTGGTGGCCGCAGCGACCCGCTTACGGGAGGGCCGTCGTCGTGCTTCTGTCATGGTTCTTTCCGTTTCCTGATGGGGAGTTACTGCGCCGGGGTGACGTCGGCTTCGTAGGTGAGGATTTCGGTGCCGTTGCCTTCTTCGCCGTTGTCCGGGGCGACCGTCATGGTGAGGTGGCCGGCGTCGGCAGTCATTTTGAAGGGGTTGCGGGTGGCCACGTGGCCGGCGGTGGACCACTGCTGGAACGGCACGTCGCGGATCACGCTGCGGGATTTCAGGTCGATCATGGCCATGCCACCGAGCTCGTAGGTGGCACCGGTGCCGCGGGCGGCCGGGGTCTGCGGGAGGTTGGTGATGCCGCCGCAGAGCATCCTGGAGCCGGGCACGTACTGGCAGTCCTGGTAGTCGATGAAGTAGTTGGGGTTCTCCCAGGTGGCAAGCTGCTTGCCCTTGAGGTCCCATTCGGCGAAGCGGCGGGAGCCCCAGGTGTTGCCCACCAGGCGGCCGGTCTGCTTGTCCATGACGATGCCGCCGAAGTGGTCCGGCACCTCGAACTGCTTGTGCACGTCGAGGGTGGCGGCGTCGATGCGGTAGATGATGGCGCTGCTGTTTGGCCGGTACTGGGCCACGGGGACCCAGACGCTGGTGCCGTCGAAGTCGATGCCGCCGGGGTGGTACATGTCGCCCTCCCCCAGGGTGATGTCCTTCTGGAGGTTGCCGGCCTTGTCCATGACGAACAGGTGGCCGATGCCCTTGCCGGGGGTCCGGTCGAAGCCGTCCTGCGGGGTGGGGAATTTGGTGGTCGGTTCGATGATCTGGACGGCGGACAGGAAGATGTGGTCTTCGCTGTAGGCGATGCCCTCGGTGTGGTAGGTGGGGAAGTTCAGCTTCAGCTTGGACGTCTGCTTCCAGGCCGTGTTCCGGTCGACGGCGGTGAAGGCGTCCGCCAGGGCCGTGTCCGTTGTGGCGTGGGCGCCGGTGCCGGGGGCAGCGCCGTTGCCGTTGTTGCCTGCTGCCTGGGCGACGGCGGTGCCGCCGATTGCCGACGCCGCCAGGATGAGGGCGGCGGCGGCCGTGAGGATGCCTCGGGTGGGGGACGTGCTCATTGGGGGGAGCCTCTCGGGGGGTGGGTTTTGGCCGGAGGTTCCGAAGTTACTTGGCGGTAATTAACCGCTGTTGGCGCGGTGGTGAACACTCGGTGCCTGCATGGGACCACTCCCCCCGCAACGTGTTTGGGCTGGTCAGCGCGTGAATTTCCGTTCGCCTGTTGGTCATGGCCTGTTTGCCTGGGGGTCGCCGGGCATTTCCCGTGGGTGGGAACAGTGACGCCAGGTCCCGCCAACGGGGCCGATCCCCTCCCCAACTTGGAGTTTTTCTGATGAAGTACGCAAAGCTGCTGACCGCAGCCGCCATGTGCACCGGCCTGGCCCTGGGAACATCCCTCCCGGCCCAGGCGGCGGACACCAACCCCAACGGCACCGACAACCACTTTGACCTGCAGGCCCACCGCGGCGGCATCGGCCTGACGGTCGAATCCACCCTGGCCTCCTTCGCCAAGGGCATCGAGACAGGCGTCTCCACCCTGGAGCTGGACCTGCAGATCACCAGGGACGGCCGCGAGGTCATCACCCATGACCGCAAGATCAGCGGCCAGAAGTGCCAGGACACCGCCCCCGTGACGCCGGGGGACCCCCAGTTCCCGTACGTGGGCAAGTACATCAAGGACCTGACGTTCGCGCAGGTGCGCAGCCTGGACTGCGGTTCCCAGACCCTGCCGCAGTTCCCGGGCCAGCAGGCGTCGCCGGGCGCCAAGATGCCCACGCTCGCCGAGGTCTTCGACCTGGCCAACCGGTACCGGGCCAGCCAGGTGAAGTTCAACATCGAGACCAAGGTGGAGGCCGGGGCCCCCGAGCAGACGGCCCCGCGCGAACAGTTCGTGGACGTGGCGCTGCGCGAGATCAATGCCGCGCACATGGCCGAGCGGGTGTCCATCGAGAGCTTCGACTGGGGTTCCCTGCGCCTGGTCAAGGAGCGCCAGCCTGGCATCCGCACGGTGGCCCTGACCAACAAGGACTTCCTGCAGGCTGGCATGCCCGGCGCCTCACCGTGGCTGGGCGGCATTGACTCGGACGACTTCGGCGGAGACCTGGTGGACGCCGCCGCCTCCCTGGGCTTCGACGCTGTCTCCCCCGTCCACGGCACGCCCCAGAACGGAAAGGTCACCGACCCCGGCTACGTCCCCTACGTCACCGCGGACATGGTGGCCCGCGCCCACGCCAAGGGCATGCAGGTCATCCCCTGGACGGTGGACGACAAGCCCACCATGCGCAAGCTCATGGACGACGGCGTTGACGGGCTCATCACCGACTACCCCAACCTGCTGCGTGAGGTCATGGCGGAGCGGTCGCTGAAGCTGCCCAAGCAGTACACCCTGGAACCGGGGGCCTCGGCACCGGCAGCCGGCTGACCCTAGCCATCCACAGGCCCCTGTCCCGGAACGCCGGGGCGGGGGCCTTCCTCGCGTATACAGGCGCCTGAAATGAACGCCGACCGTCAGGACGTTTGCGACGCCGCAGCGGACGGTGCGAGGTCGGCGAGCGTGAGCTGATGGGCGGGTTGGTCCGGGAAGGGAAAGGTGGAGGTCACCACCAGATCCGGCCCGACATGGACCAGTTCCCCCGGCGCCATGGGCCGCCATCCTGGGTTCTGGTTCATTCGTTCGGTGGCGAACAGGACCGATGGGACGTCGGAGAGTTCGGTGCTTCGGGAGTGGATCCGGCGGCTTCTGGCGTCCAGCGGCGCTGCCGGGGCGGGCTCGGCCGAGGGGTCCCGTTCCAGGACGTACAGCTCGTGGACGGCCGGGTAACGGAGCGCCCAGAGGTCGGTGGCCGTCGTCACGATGATGTTCAGGGCCAGGACGGGCAGCTCCGCGGCGGCCCAGCCGACGGCCCGTGCGATGCCTTCGGTCACGTCACCGCCGGCCCGGCGGCTCTCTGCCGTGATGAGGGCGAAGAGGCGTTCGCTGTCGGTCTGGCCGTGCACCAGCTGTGCCACGCCGAGGTCCTGGAGGCGTTCCTCGAGCCGGGCCAGTCCGTGGAAGGCGCCGTTGTGGGCGAACAACCGGCCGTCCTGCTCGAAGGGGTGGGTGTTCGCCATGGTGCGGGCACCGGTGCTCGCGTAGCGGACGTGGGCCAAAAAGGTGGTGCTGGCCAGCTGCCGCGCCTCGCGGGCGAAGGCGCGGTCCTCCCAGGCGGCGAGCGGCCGCTTGCCCACCCGGGCGCCGCCGTCGGCATCGAAGGTGCCGATCCCCGCGCCGTCGGGTTCCTTCCTGCTCTGCTCGGACAGGCTGTCCGGGGCGTCCAGGAGCCAGAACGTGGCGCGGACCGGCCGGGACCCGGCATGGAGCCCGAACAACCGGCACATGGGGCGCCCCTCCTCCGTGCTTCGACCATCGGGCATCCCACGGCTCCGCTGGCCCTATGGGTATTGATGATGGCACAGCGTGGCTCCGCCGGTCCCGCGTTCCGGCGGCGCGGACGACGGCGGCGGGCCGCCGGAGCGGGTGAAATAACGGCGGCGGTGGGTGCGTTTTTCCATCAGGGATTTAGCGGTTCAGCTGCAGGAGGAGTCCATGTCCAGGATCCAGGTCATCATGGGAACCACCAGGACCGGGCGGTTCAACGAACGTGTGGTCCCGTGGGTGCTCGCGCGGCTGCAGGACCACGGGTTCGAGGTGGAGCTGGTGGACCTGCGCGATTATCCGCTGCCGTTCTTCGACCAGAAGCCGCCGTCCGTGACGAAACGCAACTACCCGAATGAGGACGTGGCGCGGCTGGGCCGGAAGCTGGATGAAGCCGATGGCTTCGTCATCCTGACCGGCGAGTACAACCACGGCTACCCGGCGGTGCTGAAGAACGCCATCGACCACACTTTCGTGGAGTGGCGGCGCAAACCGGTGGCCTTCGTCGGCTGGGGCGGCGTGGGCGGGGCCCGGGTGATAGAGCAGCTGCGAATGGTGGCCGTGGAACTGGAGATGGCTCCAATTCGCCAGGCCGTGCACATTCTTCCGGAGATCATCCGCCCCGCCATGCAGTCGAAGGATCCTGCCGACTTCAGCGTGTTCGGGCCGATTGAGCCGAAGCTGCAGGCCCTCGCGGAAGGGCTGGCATGGTGGGCGGAAACCCTGGCCAAGGGACGGGCAGCTAGCGGTTAGGAGGGTTCCGCGTGTCGCAGAATGGTCTCCTGCAGCGCTTTCAGCAGACGGTAACTGGGTTGGGGGTGCTGCTCCAGGCGTAGCTGGTCCCCGGCACGATGTATTGCGCGTCGATGCTGTAGGTCCATTTGGCTCCGGGGCTGGGCGCCGTGTACGTCCCGCCCGGGGAAAGCGTGACGGGAGCGGCCGCGAGCCCGGCTGAATCCTTGACGTTCAGGACGTAGTTGTTGGCCTTGGCTACCGTGCCATGGTTGGTCACAGTGATCGTCAGCCGGAACTTGCCGCTGCCCCCGCCGTTGGGCGTGCAGGTGACGCTGACGGTGTTTCCGGTGGGGCTGGCAAGCTTGTAGGTCCCCATGGTGGTGGTCCCGGCGTTGAGGATCCTGGTGAACACGGCGTTCGCGGCAGGGGCTCCGGCGAGCAGGCATGCGGCCAGGGCCCCGGCGAGCAGGATCTGCCCCCGGCGCCCTCCGCGCCTGAATGATTGCAACGCCGGTCCCTTCGGTAGAGCGGGGCGCGGTTTTCCGCGCGCCGATTGCTGTGCCCGTTCCAACAATTTCGTTCCGACCTCAAGAAGCGGTCAAGGGAGCATCATGTTGGCCGAAATTCGCCTCCGGAAAAACCGGTGGCAGCAACCGGTGCCTGACCTGCAGAAACATTGACGGACTCTTGATTGCCGGCAGGGAAATTCCTTGATTTTTCAACGCCAGAGTTGTTCCAGACAGGCCGATCGGGTCTGGAACAACCGCGGCCGGCCCTATGGGGGGAAGGCCCCGACGCAGAGGACTCATCATGGGCATCAGCTTGAACACCACCGCCGGCAAGATCGTCGCTTCAGTGGCACTGGTCGGAACGGCCGCCGGCGTCGCCGGCCTGGGCACCTTCGGTGCCTTCACCTCCACCACCACCGCCAGCCAGGCTGTCACCGACGGTACCGTCACCATTGCACTGCCCGCCGCCGGAGTCGACAACACCCTCAACGTCCCCATTACCGGCATGCTGCCCGGGGACAAGACCGAAAAGCTCGTCAAGCTCTCGAACACCGGCAACTCCGACCTGAACAACGTCACCCTCGCAACGGACGCCGGCGCCACCGGGTCCCTGCTGACCACCGACGCCACCAACGGCCTGCAGCTGACCATCGAAAACTGCAGCGTCCCGTGGACCGGAACCGCCGGCGCCTACGCCTGCACAGGGACCCAGTCCACCGTGCTCGCCAGCGGACCCATCATCACCGGCACCGCCAAGACCCTGGCGAACCTGACCGCACTGACCTCCACGAAGACCGACAACCTCAAGGTCACCACGGCCCTGCCCGCTTCGGCCGACAACACCTTCCAGGGACTGACAAGCACCGTCGGATTCACGTTCACCGCTACCCAGCGCACCGCTGTCTCCAAGTAGCACCTTCAAGACCTGGCGCCGGAACGAGGACCCACCCATGAGCACCGCCATCGACAGCCCCCACCTGCCCCCTGCAACGGCAGCGGAGGCAGGCGGTGCGGGTCCCCGTTCCGGCGCCGGCACCACCGTCAGGGTCCTGCGCCGCGCCGCTTCCGCCATGGCAACCACCTTGCTGCTCCTGGCGGTCGCGGCGTTCCTGGCCCTCGCCGTCGGCCCCCGCGTCCTCGGCTACCAGACCTCCACGATGCTGACCGGTTCAATGTCCCCGCTGATCAACCCGGGCGATATCGTCGTGACCCGGCCCGTGCCGGTGGCCGACATCAAAGTTGGAGACATCATCACGTACCACATCCCCGTCGAGGACCAGCGCGTCGAAACGCACCGCGTGGCCGAGGTGACGGCAAAGCCGGACGGGACCTATGTCGTCCAGACCAAGGGCGATGCCAACAACGGCGTTGACCCCTGGCTGGCAACCATCAGCACCCCCACCGTGGACAGGCACGTCCTCACCGTCCCCTACGCCGGAGAAGCCATCCGCGCCCTCCGGCAGCCCGTGGTGCTCAATACCCTCATGTACGGAGCCCCGGCCATCCTGGTCATCGGGATGCTCAGAAGTATCTGGCGTAAATCCCCCACCAAGGCGTCTGCCGCCAAGGCCGGCAATGCCTGAACCGCAGGCGTTGTTCAACCCGCAGCCGATCCGGACCCTCGCCCTCCACGTGGCCAGCACGGCGATCGCCTACCGGTTCCTCACCGACTACTTCGACATGCTCCCCGGCCGGGCGCAACGCCTCCTGGCCGCGCTCAGGGACGAGGACGATGAAGCCGCAATGGACGCCCTCCTCAGCCTGAAAACCGCCTCTGCCATGACCGGCGCAGTGGACCTGGAATCCAGATGCATGGCCATCCAAACCCTGATCGCGGCAGGCCTCCTCGAACTGGCCAGGGCTGAAGCCCAAGGACTCAGCACCGCGGCGGCGGGCCTGGCGGCCCAGGCGGCAGCCATCCTGGAAGCCGCCAGAGCCGAGGGGTAGGGGTGGCCCTGGTAACCGCCGGCCGGGAAGGGTTCCTTGCTTAATTTTGCGTCGACAGTGACCCACGGGCGGCCTAGCCTTAATTTGCCACGCATCACTAAGAATCAATGGAGAGGTTGGTGGACGTGAGATGGGTGCTCAGGAAGACGCGGAACTGGTGCGCCGTGGGTATGAGGCCTTCAACGCAGGAGATGTAGGGACACTTTCCGACATCTTCGCCGAGGACGCCGTCTGGTATGCGGCCGGCAGCGGCGTATTGTCCGGAAAGAAGCAGGGCCGGGACGCTGTCCTGGCCTATTTCGGTGAGCTTGGCACACGCTCCCAAGGCTCATTCCGGGCGACGGTACAGGATATCGTCGGCGGCGAAAACCACACCATCGGGCTCCAGCAAAGCCATGCCCAAAGCAACGGCAAAACCATGGACGCCGAAACCGCTATCGCCTTCGTGATCCGCGACGGCAAAGTCGTGGAGGGCCGGGAATACTTCGACGACACGGCCAAGGCGGACGATTTTTGGACATGAGGCCGGCACAAGCACGGTCCTAGCGCTCGGCGCCAGCGTTGCTGTACGATGCGCTGCGGGTGCCGTCAACTTCGCATGAGGGTCTCCCGCGCCCTGTTAATGAATGCGGCCCTGTTACTCCTGAGCCGGAAAATTGCCGACAGCAGGACGTTTATATACCCGTGCCCAACCCAATCCGAGTCGTCCTCCAGGACTGCCTCGATGGATTTTGCGTCGAAAGGGACGAACGCTAACTTGTTCGATTCCCAATCATCAGGTGCAGCGCCCAACTTCCTTGCTCCCTGGATAGCCGCATTAGTCCATTTCGTCTGGCGAAGGTCAACGTGCCCCAACAATGCCCATTCATATCGCGTGACATCGCAAACAAGGCTGTGGAAGGTAATCCTGCCCCTGGCTCCCGGTTCTTCCGCCAAGTCGATGCCCAATTCCTCCTCGATACCACGAACGGCAGTCAGATACGGATCCGGCAGATCAGTTCTTGGGTCAATATCTTCCAGGGACATTCCTTCATTGACGGCCACGTGGCGCAGGTTCCTTGCACTGTTGGCCTTGTCGCTTCGGCGTGCCAGGAGCAGGTGATCGTCCGCGGTCTCAAGGGTGAGGTTTACACCGAATGAATTGGACAACCCCGGAAGGACATCCCACAGGTCATCCGCGCGCAGGTCCTGGATTACGCCGTCGAGATTCTTGTAGTGGCGTTCCCATGCACCTGCAACCACCTGAAAGGCTGCGTAATCGGTGACCGCATATCCGAGGTCGATCGTCGGTTCCTCATGGTTGCCGGTCCGGGAGACCCGTATCCGTCGAAGGGCAAATTTCTCGGCATTCCAGGCCTCAGGCGCGCTTTGCAGTTCCAACCGTTTGGCCTCGATCGCCGTCTCGAGATCATCAGGCAGGGCGGGCCGGAGCGGCTCCCGAAGGTTCCTCATGAGGTACGCAGCCGGCTGGTCGGGAACCCTGCTCGCCTTCAGATGACCGGGCGCGAACCCTCTGGGAGAGAACTGCCGGACGTAGATCTGATGCTTGGCGGCGCCGACAGAGAAAGTTTCAGAGAAACCAATCAGCTTGGCTTCCCGCTGGTTTCTACGGCGACGATATAGCTTCCCAACGGTTCCGTGCCACAGCGGAAGTATCAACCGCCCGGAAACGTTTAGGAATTTCTCGGCAAGGATCCCTGCGGCTGCACCAAAAAGCGTAGTCAGGGCGTACGACAGCATGTCGGCGAATGATTCGGGCACAGCGCCAGCCTAAACGAACATAAGTGGCCGCTCGCCCCTATTCATTCCAAACACGGCGGCAGTGTCCGAGGGCGGCGCGAAGCTTCCGGAACTGACTCATCGGCGGTTCGGGCCACGACTTCCGGCCTGTTGCCGCCACCCCATGGATGCCAGCCCACTGCCCGGACGCTGCCTGCGTCCGCGGCGCAGACGTTCGCCCCGCACGCCGCGGAGGAGTCAAGTCCCCAGTGAAAGTCCCCCACCCGAGCACCAGGAGGACAGTATGGCTGGAATCAATGCGAAGTTCGACAAGGAATACCTCGACACGGGCATCGATGATCTGGCTAAGGCGCCGGTCGAGGCCCCGAAGCGGAACTCGCCGATTAGCAAGAGTAGGCGTCACCCGCGCAGAACGCCCCTGGCACGGTTGCCAGGGGCGTTCTGCGTCCTGCGTGCTGCACGAAGGCCAGTTTCAGCCGGCGCTGGATGTGGGAGCAGGCGTCGCATAGTCAACGGACGACGTCGGCTGGCCGCCTTCCCCGTACTGGCCCGCCGGTGCGGTGGCTGCTTCAGTCGCTGCCGGGGCAGGCGCGAAGGTTTCGCCGGGTGCGGCGGCCGGTGCGGACAGACCGCGTTCCACGAATGTCGAAGTCGGCTCCGGGGAAGGACCAGTGCCAGGCCCGGCCGTCGCGGAAGACGTGGCAGGAGCCGTCGCACTGGAACCCGGCGAAACCGATGTGCCCTTGATTATGGCCGTGATCTGCTCCTTGTACCCTGTAAGCGTCGCTTGGATGTCTGAGAGCGGCACGTCCTGGATGTTCCGCCCATACTCCGCGATCCGCGCCCACAGGGCCTCGAGCTGCTGCTTGCGGTCCCCCTCCAGCGGTCCGTCGAGGGTAAGGACCAGCTGGCTCGCCACGGCGTAGGCGAGGCAGTTCTGGCCCATCACCAGGACCACCTGGAACCCCACGACAACCGCGGCGCAGCCCATGCAGTTGGCGAAGGCGTGGGCCTCGTTGGTGGTTGTCACGGGCTCCCCGTCATCGGCCCACACCAGCGCGAATGCCACGCTGTACGCCACCGAGCCGTTGGTGGTGTTGACGGCCAGCGCCTGGTTTCCGTCAGCGGCCGGAGCAGCAGGCCGGTCGAACGGAAACACCCAGGACGGCGCGGCAGGAGAAGTGGCGCCGCCGGAAGAAGCACCCGGCGGAGACGAAGCTGCAGGCACCAACGCTGGCCGGCGTCCGTAACCCGCGTCCGCCGTGCAGGCAGCGCGGCCTGATGCTCCGTGCGCAGACCGGGGTCACGCTTGGCTGCAATCGCCAGGTGGTAGCGGACCACCGACTCTGCGACACCCGCACCTGCGGCGATCTTCGGTGCGGTGATGCCCTTGCGGTACATCAGGACCCACTCCGCGTTGGGGGCTATTCGCCTGGTCTGGGTCATCGACTGGCGGTGCCTACCGCCGCAGACAGGACACCAAGGGCGCAAAGAGCCGGACTCGTGTTCATTGGTATTCCCGTAGTCATTGCCCCTAGGCTTCACACGGGCTCGGGGAAGCGAGCGTGCGGGCGCCAGGTCCGGGGTAGCCAGACGGCTGGCTACCCCGGATGCATGAAGCCAGTCCGAGTCGTCTGCGCTAGCTGGTGACGCTCAAATGGTACGTCGCTGTGATGGTGGAGGGTGTCCTGCCGGGCTGCGTCAGCGTCCCGCTGAACACCAGGGTATGGGAGCCGGAGGGCAGGTTGTTCAGCAGGGCGTAGTATCCGGAGTCGGCGCAGGGATTCATGAAACCGGCCGGGGCGCCGAAGACGTTGTTGTCTGGCATGGCGAAGCTGAAAAGGTTGGAGTGCTCGAACTGGATGGTGCTGGCCATCGACTTTCCGTCGAGCACTACCGCCAGGTTGCTGGCCCCGGACTGCACGAAGTCGGAGAAGGAACGGACCGTTTTAGCCGGCACGTTGTCCACGGCATATTCCACATCGACGTAGTTGGCTAGCGGGAAGAAGACACTGGTGTGCGACGGGATAGTGCAACTGCGCGTCACGGTTCCGTCCGCATTGAAAAGCCCGCCAAGGAACCAGATGTTTCCGCTTTGCTGGTTTCCGCATTGAGCTCCGGTGGTATCAAGGAGGGGGTTGGTCGGGACGGGCTGCGTCAGCGCCCAGGTCCACCACTCGGCCGCGAGGGCGCTGTAGTCCCTTGAGTTACTGGTGGTCGCCGCAGTGGCTTCAACGGGTGTTCCGAATATCAGGATAAGGACCGCGATGAGCGCGAGCATGGTCTTTTTCATGGTTTTTCCTATCGTCTGCCGGCGGTACCGCCGGGGATGTGGTGGGGACGGTGAGACCATAAGACCGCCAGCGCCTGTATTTCGCAGCGTCGATGCATTAGGGATCATGCTGAAGGGTCCTCCCGGCCGCCGGCCTCCCTCCGGTGACGAGCCGGGCTTCTTCAGCACGCTTTTGCTCTCACGCTTTCCTGTCAGCAATCCCTAATTCGCCGTAGGAGCGGCAGCTCCCAAGTAGTCTTCCAGCCGACATGAAGGACTTAAGGGGTCCGGCCAACAGGGTTGGCTGTGAAGTAGTTGTGCACGTCGTGGGAGGTCACAATCGGTGGTTCCGCGAAGCCCAACTCCATGCTGAGCGGTCCGATTTTCTCCTCGGCGAAGGCATCGAACTGCTCGCGGCTTTCCCAGACGTCCGTGACCAGTAGGCCCTTGTCGGTAGCCGTCGCCCAATGGGAAATTGAACCGGCGGGCCCTGGGCCGGCCGGGGAAAGCCCCATCTTCCTATTGATCTCGTCATATTGTTCAAGGGTTGTCCCGTCGAACTCCATGATTATCGCGACTGCCATGATTTCCTCCTTTGTTGTGTGCGTCCGCTAGTCGCGGACTTGTGGTTGGACTCGTGTAGGCCTGGAAGCCCCTTATTGGATGGTTGGATGCCACAGCCTCCAGGTGTACTGGTTTCTCAGCGGTTCCTGATAAGGCGGAACTTCCAGAGTTCGCGGGATTCAAGGGGTAACTGGCCCCAACTGTTCGGCTGGGCTGCCGGACCGTTCCGCGAAACGCGGACGGCCACCCCGCCGTCGATGCGAAGCGCATGTCCGGAAGCTGCAGGGAGGCCGAGCAACCCGATGCCTAGGAGCGCGGCCACAAGGCACCTTCGGAAACGTCGGCTAAAGCCGTTGGTGCTCAGGTTGGCGGACATGGATGCCTTCGATTCAATTCATAGTCCCTGACCCTTGCGGCCCAAGGTACACCCGCGAAAATAACCCTCATAAGGGTTGTCGATACCCTTGTTAGCCCCTAATTCAAGGCCATCGCCGGGGGCGCCATGCACGAATCCGCGGCCGAATAGTGCCTTATGACCCTTTCTGGGCCAAACGGGATCCCTACAATCATCGGGTGACACGCTGTTGGGGACCATGGTGGGAGTCCTCGCACAACGGAAGTGATTCTGGGCCTTCCGACGGTATGAAGACTGTCAATCGGAGCAGGATGTGAAAACTTCAGGAACGGTATCAGCAGGACGCAAGGCGGCCTTGGCTCTCTCGGCATCGGTGGGTCTTGTGGCAGGCGGTCTTGGTTTGGCCGCACCCGCCTCCGCCTACGGGCACACGGCGGTGTACCAGGTCGAACTGTCGGCCAACGTTAGCGGTCATAACGGCGGCGGAGTGTGGCTATGGATCGAGCTTGACCAGGGCGGCACAGGTGATTACAAAGGATCGGATTGCGGCCACGCCGGAGAAGGCGCCGCGGTCGACTCCGGCGACGTGACCTGGACCGACAGCGGGGGGACCCTCACCATTACCGGGGTTACGCTGAACGGACTGGGAGGCTTCGAGACGACCATCACAGTACCCGACACCTATGGGCACTACACCGGCACTGTCGGGACGTATATGACTCTTCCGGGATTCATCCCGCCGTTCGTGGGCAACACGCAGCTCCAGGTCGCCCCATGATGTAGCCCAGGTCCGAGGTCCTCCACGAGCGACGCTCGCCGTCCGGGGTGGACATCGCGGGAGCATCCGCGGTGTCCACTCACAGATGAGTAAGTCCTATTGCCTTGCGCGGGCGCGGGTGCTTTTAAAGTAAGGCGGAGAGTGTTAAGCCGGGTCTGTGAACTCTCAACTAAACACTCTCCTGACCACACTGTACGTCTACTTGGATGCCCATGTCCTGCCGGACCTTGGCGTGTCCAGGGACCGCCGGCCGGGCCGGAAACCAGTGCTGAGCGACGCCGAACTGCTCTGCCTTGCCGTCGCCCAGCACCTGCTCGGCTTCTCCTCGG